>DATFYJ010000472.1:0-10998 GCA_035315105.1 Chitinivibrionales bacterium | reverse complement strand
CGACGAGGACATCCACATGGCGATCGAGCGGCTGCTCGCGGAAAAAACCGGCGCTGCGGGCGAAAAACTGCACACCGGTCGTTCACGCAACGATCAGGTGGCCACCGACACGCGGCTGTTCACCATGCGCCGCATCAACGGGATCACGGCGCTCATCGCCGCCCTGCAGAAGGCGCTCCTGTCGCGCGCAAAAGCCGATATTAAAATCATCGCGCCCGCGTTCACGCACCTGCAGCAGGCCCAGCCCATCATCCTGTCCCACTACTGGCTGTCGCTGCTGTTCGCGCTGGAGCGCGAAAAGAAGAGATTTACACAAGCGAGACAATGCGCCGACCTGATGCCGCTGGGCAGCGGTGCCGTGGCAGGCTGCGGTTTTCCCGTGGACCGCCAGCTTCTGGCAAAGCGGCTCGGGTTTAAAAGGATTTCCGAAAACAGCATCGACGGCGTGGCCGGCCGCGACTTCGTTCTGCAGGCGCTTGCCTGCTGCGCGTCGTGCGGCGTGGTTCTGTCGCGCTACGCCGAAGACCTGATCGTCTGGTCGTCGCGCGAATTCGCCTTTGTCGAGCTCGACGACGCGTGGTCCACGGGTTCGAGCATGATGCCGCAGAAGAAGAACCCGGACTCGTTGGAGCTTGTGCGTGGCAAGGCAGGCAGGTTCGTGGGCAACCACACCCGTTTCGCAACGACCCTCAAGGGCGTGGGCCTTGCCTACTGCAAAGACCTGCAGGAAGACAAGGAGCCGCTCTTCGACAGCCTGGAACAGCTCTCCATCGTCCTTGACGTGTTCGCGAGAGTGATTGCAACGCTCACCGTCAACAGGGCCGCCATTGCGGCCGACCTCGACCCGCTCCTCCTCGCCACCGACCTTGCGGATTACCTTGTGTCAAAGGGCATGCCGTTTCGGCAGGCTCACAGGACCGTGGGAAAAATCGTGGCCTGCTGCGTTGAGTCGGGAGCGAAGCTCACGAAATTTACGGTCGATCAGCTGAGGGAATTCTCGCCGCTGTTCGGCAGAGACGCGCTGCAAGTTTTCAAATGGGAAAACGCCGTGGCTAGAAGGAGCGTGCCGGGCGGGACGTCGCCGGCAAGCGTGGCGAAGCAGATATGGCAGGCGGAGAAGATGGTTGGAAGAGGTTGACGGCTTACGGTTGACAGTTGACAGTCAATCCGGAACCGATTTCCGCCGCAGAGCTATAACTGGGATATTCTTTGCGGAATGCGCGGGTTCACATTTACTACAGCAAGGAGTGCGTGTGCACCGATGCGTAATTATTCTTATTGCACGCTTGTCGGTCTCTGCGGAATTCTCTTCATCGCTCCGCAAATCATTCATGCCCAGTCGTGCCCTCCGTTTACTCACAAAACGACAATCTCCGGTGTTCGCGATTCGTTGCCGGACGGTTGGTTTGTTTTTGGATTGAGCGGTCAAACCGGCCTGAATTATTGCAAAACCAGATCGGGAACGCCGACAATTATTAATAATACGAATACCGATTCGATATCCGATGTGGATATATCCGATGATGGACTGTGGATCTTGTATTTGAATAAACAGTCTACCGCATATTTGATAAAACCCGACGGCACCGGCAAGACGCCGGTATCGTTGGGAAGCGGAATTGTTTACGCGCAATTCCATCACCATTATTCCCCCGCTGAAATTGTATATATCGCCGATCAGGGTCGTGTTTACAGGGTTGGGTACCATTTCGGTGTTCTAGGGAATGCAATTTTCGACAGCACGAAGATTATTGTTGATTTTCGAACCGATTCGACAAAAGCCAGCACGGATTTAGGCGCGGTGATGGTGAATTACAGCCAGTTCTCGATTTGTAAAAACGAATTTGTATGCACTTTGGAGATACCAATTCCCCCCGACACAATGAATCCTCCTCTCGGGGATCCTCCTCTCGGCACTGATGATCGAACCAGCTATGTGACTATCCCGAACCAGGGCGCGGGGATCGCACGGGGTAAAAATGTTTACAAATACCTCACTACTGATTATTCCGCGTGGTATGGATGCGGGATCACCGTTTCGAATGATGGTACGCGGGTCTTGGCCAATTCAAATGCCTTTGGCGGAACTTCCGGTTGTGTCCCGAATCAGCTGCTTAATCCTCCCATGGATCATAAGGGATTTTACGTAACCTGTTTCATGTACGACACGATGCCGTCGATGCCGCGCGATTCGGTTGTTCTGAGCGCGAACTTTGGCATCAGTATCAACTGGTGCCCGACGCAATATAGAATTGGAACATACCGCCAACTGGGTTTCAGCGCGTGGTCATTCTCGAATAATAACGACTGGGTCGTTGGTGAGCAGGAAGGCACTAATACGCCCTTGAAGGGTGTGTGGATTGTCAATATTCCGACCAATACATGGACCCTGGCGTATACGGCATCGAGTACTGTCCTGGTTCCGGCATTGTTTTTGCCTGAAATGTCAAGTGTCGAACAGGGGATGCGGACGTCACATTTTTCGGAACTTCCATTGCTATCGAACGGTATAAAAGTCCCGTGCGTATCCTCGCGTATCACACTGGAACCATCGGTGTACCGCTGCGATCTTTATTCGCTCTCAGGCAAACATTTGTGGACCTATTCGCGTACTGATGTGAGTAAACGCTCAAGTGTGGAGATTCCGCGCTTTTTACGTACCAATAATGCGGTCGTTGTTGACTATATCATAAAGGCCCGATGAATGGGCATGCCGCAAAATGATAAAGAACAGTAAGGGCGCAAAAATGTGCGCCCTTGCTTCGGCACAACGATGATCATGCGGTATTAGTCATACATTACTAACCGAAAACATTTAACAGACAAAAGTTGGACCATTGAAAAAAACAACAATCTTCTGGGTCATGCTCTCGGGGTTTTTGGCGCAATTTTTCTGCTCTCCAACCTCAACTCAGAATCCTCCCGGCAGAGTCGCGTCCATCAGTGTGAGCGATTCTATGACCTTGCCGTTTCCGTCTTTAACCTTTTCTGCCTCGCCCGGAGCTCAGTCTTATGTCATCGAGCGTCGTTGTATTTCCGACAGGGTTTACGATTCAATAGGTTCCGCAACCGATGCCGGTTTTGTTGATTTCGATACCAGTTTACTTCCGGAAACGACCTATTTTTATAAGGTAAAAGCGCGAAATGTCATCGGCGAGAGTGCATTTTCCGACTCGGTATCGGTGCTTACTCCGATGTATATGATCCTTTCGCCCAGGCAGGGGGATGTTTTCAAAATCAACGATACTATGCGTGTATTGATAAAGACCGCAGATCCTTCCGCGGTAGGGGGAATAGAGTTTGGCGAAGGATTGAATCAATTCTCTCCGCCAGGTATTGCAGGAACTTTCCACATGTATCCGTCACAGGTGTTAACGTTTGCTGTTCCGGCAACTTTTCTTCCCTTCGGTTCCGCCGTCCCAATGTCGACAGTATCCGATTCCTGTTACATCCTTATATTTGATTATGCCACGTTAGATACGTATGCACGTTCTTATGGATATTTTCAAGTTACGAATTAGCGTAGCTACTTGCTTACGAACAAATGGGTGATCGAGGAACCATCCCAAATGCCTGAATATTTCAAGCGTCTGCACCAAACGATCGTAACAAGTGCTCTCTTGGTCGCCGCCGTTTCCGTATCTCAAGGCTGGGCCCTTAATGCCCAGATCGCTTCATCGGTTCAGAATATCACCGCATTTCTCGGCACCGCAAACGCCAAGCTGGTATTCAGGAATATCGATCCTAACGATAGTTACCTTTATTTTATCGATTTTTCCGTTGCTGCTCCCGCCATAACGAAAATGAACTATACCTTTGAAGCCATCGCGCCCGTGATTTCACCCGATGGTCAGTATGTGGTTTTCGAACGGGGCGGTCTCAATGATATGACCACTCAAAATCCCTGCACGTCTTTTGTTTGTCAATTGAGCGCTGATGCTCAGCCGGTGATGGTAGCTGCGGGAAATTCGTATACGCCGCGGTTTGTCTATGCCGCATCGGTTCCGACCATCATCTATGCGACCTGCGCTTATAATCCCAATGATCTTGTCAATGGCGTTACCGCTGTCTGGAACGGGTGCGGAAAGGTTGTCAAGCGTACGTGCCAGAACCTAGTTGTCGGGCCCGAACAGGATGTGTTTACGGGCGGGAGTTATATGGGCGGGCTTTCCTTTGACGGTAATTTCCTTGCGACGGCAAATGAAGGACCGAATTGTTTCATGCTTGATCTTCGTAGTCCGGCAAGCGGTCCCGTGAGGCTTTACCGCTTGGATTGTCTATCGACAACCGGCGGAGCGGACACTACAATAGATCTTCAGACCTGCAATCCGTCTATTTCGTCAAGTAGGATGTTCACCTCGTGCATGATGTTTCTCGATTTCGGGTTTTATAAACCCGGGTACACAACCAAGGTAGGCTCATACTGGGAGATGCACGGCCGCATTTTCATTTGCGACATTCAGAATCGGGTCGTGAAATATTTTGATGTGAACGATCTGCCATTCGCGGTCAAAGGGTCCTCGGCGAATCCCGGTGAAATTCTTAATACGCAATATGATAATCCGGAGTGGTCAAATCATCCCTATTATGCCGCCGCCGGCATTTATGTCGATCGCATTTTCAAACCCGCAACGACATGGGTACATACGCAGAATCATGAGGCGATATACCTTATCGATTTAAAGGATTCCACCTATCTTCATATAGTCCAATCCGGCGATACGACCGCATCGACATCAAAAACGGATATGCGATGGCCATGGCTATGGATCAATGTTCCTGCGGGTTTTGAAACAACGGAAGATCCGAACTGGCTCAATCCGCATGCCCCCGTTGTCATGCCTCTTCGCTACCACACCGTCGGCAGCAATGAAATACATCTGCGAGAGGGAATTGTAACATCCGC
The DNA here is from genome assembly GCA_035315105.1 of Chitinivibrionales bacterium. GTDB lineage: Bacteria > Fibrobacterota > Chitinivibrionia > Chitinivibrionales > FEN-1185 > FEN-1185. The sequence continues at coordinate 6,092 of DATFYJ010000472.1, read as the reverse complement.
TTCACCGATAACATCATTGACTATTTATAATATGGTCGGGCGGATCATTGCTCGCGTTGATGCGAAAAATGTGCATACCATTTCGTTGTCCGCATCGTGGTTCGCAAAGCCCGGCATATATTTTATCCATATCCGTGCAGCAGATCATGCCAGGCGGATTTTCAAGGTTACCGTTGCGCATTAGAACCGCGGTTGGGCAGGCCCGGTTAAAAGGGGGGCGCCTGCGGAAAGCAGGTGAAAACGGTGCTGATTTGTCAAGAAGAAGTGCGGGCCGGATTCATGTGGACCGCCGGAGCACATTGCCTGCCGGGCGGGACGTCGCCGGCAAGCGTGGCGAAGCAGATACGGCAGGCGGAGAAGATGGTTGGGAGAGGTTGAAGGTGTGAAGTTGAAAGTTGCAAGTCAATGCATACTTCATAATTTGCAATTTGTAATCTGCTGAGGATTGGTCTGTGATTTCTTCAACGCCATGGAAGGGGTTCGTTATGAAGCGCACGGGTAAAGGTGTTGTTGGAGCGTTACTGGCGCTCTGCTGTATGGTGTTCGGCCAGTCCGTTTCGCTCCCGGATTCCATCTGTAAAGCAGGCACCGTGGCGGTGAAGTATTCGGGGAACATGAACCTCAACTTCACCGAAGGGCCCGCGGCCGATGCCGCCGGAGACCTGTTCTTTACCGCACCCAATTCCTCCCAGATATGGAAAATCCCGGCGTCGGGCGCCATTCCCTCCGCGCCCTTCCTTTCCAACACCAACGGCGCAGAGGGGCTTACTTTTGACGCCCAGGACCGGCTGGTGGCGGGCCAGCACGGCATGCTCACACGCTACAACGCCGACGGCTCGGTGGATGAGGTGCTGGCGCAGGCCACGGCCTCGATGCAGTTCGGGAACATCAACGACCTCACCATGGGGACGCAAGGCCAGATCTACTTCACCAACTCGGGGACCCAGGTGTTCTATCGCGATCCGACAACCGGCACGGTGTCGGTGGCGGCGACAGGGTTCGCGTATTCGAACGGGGTTTTTCTGGTTGAGGAAGACTCGATGATGTACGTCGATGATAATGGGGGAACAAACCTTATTTACAAATACCATGTCGCGGCGAACGGCGCCCTGTCGAACCGGACGCAGTTCGCGGCCGTCAACGTCCCCGACGGCATACGGGTCGACATAGACGGCAACGTCTATTGCGCCGCCAACGGCGACAAGACGGTGGTCGTCTTCAACAAATCGGGCGTGCTGCTGGGGAAAATCGATTTGAGCGCGGTGACCCAGTACACCACGAACTGCGCGTTCGGCGGACCCGGCAACAAGACCCTGTATATCACCGGATCGAACGCCGTGTATGCCGTGAGCATGCAGATCCCCGGCCGGAGGCTCAGCACCATGATCACCGGCGCCGTGAGCGGAAACGCGGGGCGCGCGCCGCAGCAGGCATACGGTGTGCGGACGCAGGGGCAGACGATTCTCGTGGCACTGCCGTCCGGCGCCGCGGGCGAGCGCGTCGGCGTGTTCGATCTGCGCGGAAGGCTTGTGGAGGAACTTCTTCCTTTTGTCAACAATCAGGGGCAATTGACGGTTGCATGGGACCGTGGCGCCGCTGCCCGCGGCGAGTATGTGATCCGGCCGCTTGCGGGCGGCGCGGCGGCGGCGCGGTCGCTTGCGGTTGTGGGTCGCTGAAGCTTTACATAAACGGAGTAATCGTGCTGTTCATCCGATCATAAAATCTCAAGGGGGGGCGTCATGATTTCGCGTGGAACGATGTCCGATTCGGTCAAGGTCTGCCCGAAGACCGGCAGACTCATCAGGAACAAACCAGTCTGGAAAAATGGGCTGATTGCGGTACCGGTGGCGGGGTTTGCCGCGCTTGTCTGGTTTTGCGTGCGCGTGATCCCCAAGCCGAGCCGCATTCACCATCCGTGCCAGCAGGTCGCCCTTCCGCTCGCCTCGGGATTTCTTTTCTGGCTGGGCAGTCTTGCTGCCGGCGTGGCCATTTTCCGCACCAGCCTTTCCATGCTTAAAAACAGGCGTTTCGTTGTCGGCGCGGCGTGCCTCGGCGCCACGGTCGCCTTCCTCGGCGTGTTTGCCATCCAGTCGGCGCGGTCGAGCGACGCAAGCATCAGGAAGGTCGCTCTCGCCTCCCTGCCGTGCGGCACGGCAAAAGGCATTTTCCCCGGAAGGGTGGTGTGGGCGCGCAACCTCGCTGCGGCCAACGAAAACTGCACGCAGGCGGCAGGTGATTACTGGTGGATGGACAAGAACACCGACTCGACCGTTGTCGAAAAGATGGTGTCGGACGACCTTCGCACATTGACAGGAACGACTTCCGATTCCGCGGCATGGGTCGCGCTGTTCAAGTATTTCAACAAGCAGCGCTACGGCCTGGAAAACACCGGCTACACGGCGGGAGAGAAGATCGTGGTCAAGATCAACCTGTCAAGCGCCCACGACATGACCAGAGGCGGCGGCATGACCAAGGGCGATTGTCTCGACATGACCGACACGTCGCCCCAGATCATGCGGGCCATCCTCAAGCAGCTGATCAATGTTGTCCATGCGGCCCAGACGGACATTTACATCGGCGATCCGGGCAAGCCGTTCTTCGACCAGTTTTTCACCCTTGTCCAGCCCCATTTCACCAAAGTGAATTATATCGACGTGTGGGGGATAAGCGGGCGCATGCCCGCTACGGCCACCGCGCAGCCCGTGATCTTTTACAGCGACCGCAATCTTCCCGACGACCTTGCCGGCTTTCCGCGCCAGCCATCCGACAAGATACCCCAGTGTTTTGTGGACGCGCGGTACCTCATCAGCCTCGCGCCGCTCAAGGCGCACGAAAGCGCGGGCCTTACCGCGTGCGCCAAGAACCATTTCGGCTCGCAGCTCGGCCCGAACCCGTTCAACGGCGACCAGGGCGGCGCATGGCACCTGCACTACGCCTTGCCCTCCAACGGGGGAAGGCCCGGCTACGGCGTATACCGCAACCTCGTCGACCTGATGGGGCACCAGCACCTCGGCGGCAAGACCTTGCTCTCGGTGCTCGACGCGCTGTGGTCGGGCAATACCTCGACGCCCATTGCGCCGGGAAAATGGAAATCGATGGGCAATACTTATCCGTCAAGCATTTTCATGTCGCAGGACATCGTGGCAATCGAGGCCGTGGGGCTCGATTTCCTCAAGGCGGAATACACCGCGCCGAATTACACCGATACCTGTTATTTGTATCCCACTCGTATAAGCGGTATCGACGATTACCTCTATCAGGCGGCAGACCCGGCCAACTGGCCCGACAGCGTTGCCGGCAAGCCGTTTCCCGGATACGACCCCAATGGCGACAGCACGCTTATCGGCAGCCTCGGCACATACGACCATTGGAACAATGCCACCGACAAGCAGTATTCGCGGAACCTCGACCCGGTCAACGGCAAGGGCATCGAACTGGTCACCGCCGGCGCCACTGCCGTTTGCCCCGGGTCGGCAAGGCCTGCGCAGGCTCTTGCAAAAAGCAAGCCGGCCGCCCTGTATTCTGCGAACGGCAGGCTGGTTGCAAAAACACTGCCGGCTTCCGGGATGCGCCCGGGCGGTGTTGCTCCCGGCACGTACATCGACCGCGACGAAAACGGCACGTGCCGGAAAGTTGTTCCTGTCGGTCAATGAGCGCAGGGTCCTGTGTTTGCCGTTCATGGTTCGACACACCTCGATAAGCTCGGGTGTCACCACGAACGGCGATGCAGTGCAGATTAAGCACATTTCCGTTCGCCCTGAGTCGTGTGCCGAGCACTTCGCCAGGCTCACCACGAAGAGCGGTTCGTTGTACGGATAAAAGCGCAAAGTCGTTCGCCCTGAGCCCTGTGCTGAGCTCGTCGAAGCATTGTCGAAGGGCGAATACTAACTTCTTGATCAATCTGCTCTGAGTCTTGGAGATCATAGCCATGAACCACGTCATCAAAGGCATTCCTTTCGTGCTTGCCTTGATTTATGCATTGGTGACAACAGAATGCGTCAAGAAGAATACCCCGGCCGTGGTGAACCCGCCCATCGACACGTCGTACACCGGGCCGGTCTACGGCGACACCGTCATACTCGCTTACTCGTTGCAGGCCGACTCGGGCGCGGCGCTCAAGGGCTATCCCAAGCTCCAGTCGCTGCACAGCGTGTACACGGGCACGTTTGATTTCAACAACCTTGTCCGGTGTCCGCTACTGACGCACCTGTATCTGGAAGCCGACACCTTTGTCAACCTGTCCGAGATTTCCCGGCTTACCCGGCTCACGTACCTGTACCTGAGCGGGTTCTGCGCGGACCCGGGCCTTCCGGGGTTTTCCGCGCTTGTCAATCTTGACACCCTCACGCTGTACGGGTTGCACGCCACCACCGATCTTTCGGCGCTTGCCTCCCTGCCGAACCTTGAAATACTGAGCCTCACCGCGCTGCCGATCGTCTCCCTGCCCGCCTTTACCGCGGCGAACGGATCACACCTGCGGCAGGTGGTGCTGTTCAATTGCGTTCGCCTCAAAGACATCACGGGCCTTAAGCAGTGCGGCAACCTCGATTCCCTGTGGCTCCAGAACTGCGGCGTCAGCGATTCTCTCATTCCGCAAATGCCGTCGGTGCGGTATCTCACCGTGGTTGCATGTTCGAGCGTCACCTCGATACAGTTCCTTGCCCAGATGACCAACCTCGAATACCTTACCATCAACGGCCCGATTTCCGACTGGAGCCCGCTGGCCAAGCTGGTCAACCTGGAATATCTTGACATCGGCGGAATCACGGACCTCACGCCGCTCGACTCGCTCACCAAACTCGCCACGCTTAATCTGGGCGACTGGCAGCTTGGAGGCTGCCCCGCGGTGAGCGACATCTCCTGCATCGCGAACCTTTCCAACATTTCCTACCTGAGCATCAAGAACACCGCGGTCACCAATTTCCTGCCGCTGCTCACCATCATGAACTCCGGCGACACCGTGTGGGTGACCTGGGGAGACCAGAACGTTGTGGACAGCCTGCTTAAGGCCAACAACATCGACGCCGTGACCGGCGCGTCGATGCCGTGGAACCAGTAGGGGAGTGATGTCGACAGTGCTCCGCTCCCGTGTGCAATTTTACAACTATCTTGTAAAAAAGCAATGTTGTAAAGATAGGTATTGAGGACGCCAAACACAAGGAGGCCACGTGAGACTCATTAAGTTAAGAACCAAGAAAACGAACCTGGAGAGCAAGATAATTGTTCATTGGATACCTGTCGATAAACTCGATCGAATAGAATCCATTGAAGGCTCTGAAGGTGACAATCTTATTGTCAATGGCACGGAATACCAGGGCGGCGCCTTGGAACTCGTCAAGGAGCTTGAAAAGAGTTGACATTGGGAAAACGATGAGAGATTTTCCGGCGGACAAGGTGGCGTTGCAAGGCGGAAGCCATCTCGTGTTTTGGGATCGTTCGCGGCCGCGCTGAATCGACCTCACCCCTCCTTCTCCCCTCTCCGCCAGGAGAGGGGAGGGAAATCGTTTAGCCTGAGACCCCTGGGCGCAGGGCCCGCGGGGGAAGCGTTGGTTCCAGGTCCTTGTATTATATTTGACTTATGCCCGTAACCATGGCAATCCGTCAGCTGGTGCTTTATGGTGCCTATTACTTCACGCAACACGCTCTTGAGGAACTCGAACAAGATGACCTTGACGAATTCGATGCTGAGACTGCTTTGCTCCATGGACGGATAAGAAGGACCTGGCCTCGCGAAAAGAAATACGAGGTTGTGGGACCCAGTAACGATGGCCGGACAGTTGGAGTAGTATGCAGGATCACCCAAACCAACAAATTAAGGATAATTACCGCCTATGAAGATCAAAAATGAAGTCTGCGAACAGATCGGCTTCTGGAAGGGCGAGGAATGCGAGTATTGCGGCGGTGAAATACGGGAACGACGCGTTGAGCTGTACCGCCACAAAAAGAACGGTCGTTACTTGTTTGAGAATGTGCCTGCCGGTGTCTGCGCCCACTGCGGGGCGCACTACTACTCCGCGAACGTTCTTAAGATGCTCGATCGATTGACGAGCGCGAGGATGCCGCAGGGAACAACGGTGAAGATTCCGGTGCTT
>DATFYJ010000471.1:0-2730 GCA_035315105.1 Chitinivibrionales bacterium | reverse complement strand
AAAAGGCCGTTGCGGCAATCGCGGCGCTCGCCATTGCGGGATTCGGGTATTATCTTGCGTTCGGCGTCATCTACAGGAACACCTCGTACCAGTCCGCGCTTGCAGCGGAGCGTAATGAGGTGCAATGGGAGGATTTCTCGCCCAAGCTGCTCCTTGACGCCCACGCCACCGGGCGGCACGTTATCGTCGATTTTACGGCCAACTGGTGCCTCAACTGCCAGTACAACGCGATCACCGTGCTTTCCGCAAGGGAGGTGACCGGCCTTATTGCGAAAAAGGACGTCCTGGCGCTCAGGGCCGACCTCACCTGGGCGAATCCGCAGGCCGAGTCGCTGCTGCACGCCCTGGGCTCGCGAAGCGTGCCGTTCTTTGCCGTGTTTCCCGGCGACGATCCGTATCATCCGATAATTATGAGGGATTTATTGAACAAGGGTGTGGTTGTAAAGGTGCTGAAGAAGCTAAGAGATAAATAGAGAAGCTATTTTCGCGTCATATTCTAATTAAAGATGATTTGGGCGCCCCGCCGCTTTGCGGCGGCGGCCCTCGCCCCGGTCTCGGCCTTCGGCCTCGGGCCGCCCGGCACGATGCCGCGTTGCGGCGTGTCCGGGCAGCACCGCGTTCTAACGCGGCCTCCGTTCCGGCCTGGCGCGGCGCAGAGGTGTAATTGCCACTCCGTTTTCCTTCCGCCATCCGCGCCGATGTCGAGGACGAAGGAAGCAGCTGGCCCTGCTTACCAGCATTGCCGCCATCCAATCATTTATTTTCTTTCTTGCCGGAAACCTTCCCTTTCATTTGCAGTGCAGTTGCATTGCTCTGCGGGATAAACCAAATAGGGCAACCATTCCTCTGCCCCGCGTTAGGTGGATCGGAGTGGTCCCGCCGTAGCGGGATTGCCGGCCGACCCGGCCGATAGGCGTAGGGCGGTCCGGCAACGAGGCGAGCAGCCGAGCCCGCAGGGAGACCGGCCCCCAATGCAGGCGTGCACTGAAATGCACGCCTGCATTGGGGGAAACGCCCAACTTTATTCTATATTGTCAAGAATAGGTTAAGCACTTTTCAAAGGCCAAACTCATCATGCCCCAGAACCTAGTCCAGAAAATCCTCGACGACCATATTGTGGAAGGCAAGCCTGTTGCCGGAACCGAGGTCGGGATCAAAATAGACCAGACCCTCACGCAGGACGCCACCGGGACCATGGCATACCTGCAGTTTGAGGCACTCGGATTTGAAAAAGTCAAGACCGAGGTCTCGGTCTCCTACGTGGACCACAACACGGTGCAGGACGGGTTCGAAAACGCCGACGATCACCGGTACCTCGAAACCGTGGCGCAGAAGTACGGCGTGCTCTTTTCACGTCCCGGCAACGGCATTTGCCACCAGGTGCATCTTGAGCGCTTCGGGTGCCCGGGCAAGACCCTGCTCGGCAGCGATTCGCATACACCGACGTGCGGCGGCATCGGCATGATCGCCATCGGCGCGGGCGGGCTCGACGTTGCCGTGGCAATGGGCGGCGGGCCGTTCTACCTGACCTATCCGAAGGTGATCAAGATCGACTTGCAGGGGAGACTCTCGCCGTGGGTGTCGGCAAAGGACGTGATCCTCAAGGTGATCGAGATCCTCTCGACAAAGGGGAACGTTGGTGTCGTACTTGAGTACGGCGGTAGGGGCGTGGAGACGTTTACCGTGCCCGAGCGCGCCACAATCGCGAACATGGGCGCGGAGCTCGGGGTCACCACCTCGGTTTTCCCGTCCGACAATGTGACGAGGGCCTTTCTACGCGCCCAGGACAGGGAGGACTGCTTCCGCGCCATTGCGGCCGACGACGACGCAGGCTACGACCGCGTCATTCATCTCGATCTTTCCACGCTGGAGCCGCTTGCCGCCACGCCGCATTCGCCCGGGAACGTAAAACGGCTTTCCGACATCGCCGGCACAAAAGTGCAGCAGGTGTGCATCGGGTCGTGCACCAATTCATCGTACCGCGATCTCATGCTGGTGGCAAGCATTGTACGCGGCAAAAAAATCGCCCAGCATGTGTCGCTGGCACTCTCGTGCGGCTCGCGCCAGGTTCTGGAAATGATAAGCCGCAACGGCGCACTCGGCGACATTATTTCCGCGGGGGCGCGCGTCATGGAAAACGCGTGCGGCTTCTGCATCGGCAATTCGCTGGCGCCGGCGTCGGGCAGCGTTTCGATCCGGACGAACAACAGGAATTTCTTCGGCCGCAGCGGCACCGAAAGCGCCCAGGTATATCTCGTCTCCCCGGAGGCCGCCGCCGCGTGCGCGCTCGCGGGAGAAATAGTTGATCCTGTCAAGTACTTCGACGGGCAGAAATATCCGTCCATCGACCTACCCGACAAATTTCTTGTCGACGACAGCATGATCGTGCGGCCCCCGGAAAAAACTTCAAAAATCGAGATTGAGCGCGGACCCAACATCGGCGCACCGCCCGCGAACGATGAATATCCCATGACACTTTCCGGCGTGGTTGCGATCCGCCTCGGTGACAAGGTGACGACCGACGACATCATGCCCGCCGGAAGCCGCATGAAATACCGGTCCAACATTCCGAAATATGCGGAATTTGTTTTTGAGAGGCAGGACAAAACATTCCCCTCACGCGCCATGGAAAACAGAAAAAAGGGGCTCCACAATGTGATTGTCGCAGGAGAATCGTACGGTCAGGGCTCCTCGCGCGAGCACGCGGCGATATGCCCCATGTACCTTGGC
>DATFYJ010000470.1:0-5625 GCA_035315105.1 Chitinivibrionales bacterium | reverse complement strand
ACATCGGCGACATGGACTTCAAGGTGGCGGGCACGCGCGACGGCGTCACCGCCATCCAGATGGACATCAAGATTGCGGGCGTCACGCCCGAGCTGCTGCGCGAGGCGCTTGACAAGGCGAACAGCGCGCGGCTGCGCATTATTGACATAATGGAAAAGGCGATCCCGGCGCCGCGCAAGGAAATGTCCGAGTACGCGCCGCGCATCACCACCATTATGATAGAGAAGGACAAGATCCGCGAGATCATCGGCCCCGGAGGCAAGGTGGTCCGCGATATCCAGGAGACCACCGGCACCACCATCTTCATTGACGACGACGGTTCGGTGCAGGTGGCAGCCGCAAACAAACAGCAGCGCGACGCCGCGCTCGCACGGATCAGGGGCATCGTGGCCGAACCGGAGCTCGGCGCCATCTACGACGCAAAGGTAAAGTCGATTGTGGATTTCGGCGCGTTCGTGGAATACCTTCCCGGCAAGGAAGGCCTGGTGCATATTTCCGAACTCGATCTCAAGCGGGTCAACAAGACCGAGGACGTGGTCAAGATGGGCGACATAGTCCGCGTCAAGCTCATCGGGTTCGACCGGTTCGGGAAAGTCAAGCTTTCCAAGAAAGCGCTGATGACCCAGCCGCAGAGCGCTCCTCCGGCGCCGCAGCCGGCAGCTCAACCGCCGCAACAGTAAAGAACGGGCGCGAAAGCGCCCTTTTCTTTTAAGACTTGTTTGCACGCGGGTGCCCTGTCTGACAAATTTCCCCCCACCCCGTATGGCCCGGATCTGCGATCCGGGTTCTTCTTCCGCCGCGTATTATCTTCAATCAGAATTCTATTAAAGGGTCACACCGTCGTGCCGCCCGGCCGTTGACACATGAACAAAGAATATTTTCAAGGAAAAAATCATCTCCGCGTGCTATATTACACGTGCAGGGAGAACGTTGGGATGGTCTTTGAACAGGGGGAGAGCACCGTTTTAAAAAAAAGGAGTTGTTGATATGTTTTATCCTGCTAAGTTTGTCTTTCCAGCCATTGTCTGTTTCCTGTTCGTCTCCATGGCCGGCGCCGCGATGCCACCCGGGTACACGGGCACGCCGTACGCGGGCGACACGCTCCTGGGCAAACCGCAGCAGATTCCGGGCGTCGTAAAGGAAATATTCGTCGATGTCGGCGGCGGCAATGTTACGACGCAGGCCTACAGCAACTGGGATTACGACTGTCTTGGCTACGGCACGAACGGGCAGCCGGATTCTTCGGTAAATGCGACGCATCAGACCTCGCATCTGGCATACATGAACCAGGGTTTGAATCCGGAATATACCGTGCATGTCAACACGGCCGGCACCTACTATGTCGACTTCAAGCTCGCCAATGTCAATGCTCCCCCGAACCTCATTACGCTTACCTACTACAACGGGACAAAAGTCCAGAAGGATTCCGTTAAAAACCTTCCCGCAGTTGTGCTTGTGGTTCCTCCGCCCGGCGGAGTTACGGAAATCTGGCATAACTGGACCGTCAACTTCAATGTCGATTCGATCGCGCTCGATACGGGATTGCAGGTTGTTCAGATAACATTTGCTCAGGGAGCCTGGAATTCTGATTGGGCGCGATTCCGGCTCAAGGGCGGAACCGATATTCGTACAGCAGCGCCAGTGCACGCCGGCCCCGCGGGCCTTAAGGCGGAGGTGATTGCAAACGGCCGCTTGGCCGTTTCCTGCAACGCCGCCGGTCCGGTGAGGATTTCCCTCATGGATTGCGCTGGCAGAACCGTTGTGACGGCGCAGGAACGGTTCCTTTCCGCCGGCACGCACGAACTGATCATCCCGTTTACCGGAGCACACCGCGGCATCTATGTGCTTCGGCTGGAACAGAACGGCATCTCAACCGAATCGCGGTTTTTGCATATGCAGCAGTAGTTTTAACCTTGCATGAGTCTTTTCTGTGTTCTCTGTGTCTCTGGGGTGACGTCTTTTTTCTTTGCGCACTTTGCGTGCTTCGACAAACTCAGCACGGGCCTTTGCGGTGATCTTGTATTTTGAAAACAAATGCAAAGAAAAAAGTCTACACCAAGAATCATTGTCCAGCGTCTCGCTCACGGCGCCGGCCTTCCGGTTCCCGCGCGCATGACCTCAGGCTCCAGCGGCTGCGATGTTTACGCCGCGATAGAAACCGACGTGGTGCTCGAACCCTCGGCGCGTGCGCTGGTGCCCACGGGCTTCTGCTTCGAGATCCCGAAAGGATTCGAGGTGCAGGTGCGCTCGCGCTCCGGCCTTGCGATAAAGCACGGCGTGTTCGTGCTTAATTCGCCCGGCACCATAGACGCGGATTACCGCGGCGAGGTGAAGGTGATTCTGGCCAATGCGGGGAGCGCACCGTTTACCATAAAACGCGGCGACCGCATCGGCCAGCTTGTGGTTGCGCCGGTGGCGAATAATATTGACTTTGTGGAAAGCGGGAATATTTCCGAGACAAAAAGGGGGGCGGGCGGATTCGGACATACAGGAGTATAAGAAAGACATCACCGCAAAGGCGCGAAGGACGCAAAAAAGAAGAAAATGGCTTGGTTTCTATAGAAATGCAAACCAGATTATCAACCGATTTATCTCCCAACCCAACAAACCATCTTGTTTTTTCTTTGCGCTCTTTGCGCCTTTGCGGTGAATTTTTATTTTCCGCGTAAGGAATTCATCACCGCCGTGAACGACTCCGGCACCGGCGCCTCGACGGTCTTTTCTTCCCCAGTCAACAGCCTGAACGTTATTTCCTGCGCGTGCAGCATCACGCGCGGGAACGCGGCCTGCGCGGTTTTGTCGCCATAGAGCCGGTCGCCCGCAATAGGGTGGCCGATGCTGTAGAAATGCACGCGGATCTGGTGCTTGCGGCCGGTGCGAGGGTTCGCCTTTACAAGGGAAAACTTGCCGCACTGTTCAACAACTTCATATTCCGTGCTGCTCGGTTTTCCCCGCAGTTCGTCCACGCCCATGCGGCCGGAGCCGTACTGATGAATAGGCTTGTTGATAACGCCCTTGCCATTGCCGGGCGCGCCATGAACAAGGGCGAGATATGTTTTTCTGATCCTATGGGCGGCGAACTGATCGTTAAGGCATTTGTGCGCCGCCGCGTTTTTCGCAAACAGCATGACCCCGCTCACGTCCTTGTCGAGCCGGTGGACAACAAAGAGCTTCTGGCCGTATTGTTTTGACAAAAGCGAAAGAAGCGTGTCATTGCCCTTTTCGCTTCCCGGGATGGAGGTGAGACCTTCGGGTTTGCTCACGGCGAGCAGGTCGCTGTTTTCGAAAAGGATGGGCAGTTCCATTATTGAAAAATACTTTGAAATGACGCCGAGAAGAGGAACCGCGAGATTGCGGGTACGGTTTTCCTGGTCGGCATTTCATATTTTATCGTTCACCAACAAATGGATTTTTCCGCAAACAGGGGGGATCATGGTAAGGAATATCCTGCCGGCGTGTTTCTGTGCCGGCGTGTTGTTCTCGGGGGCCATGGGACAGAACGTCGACATTTCGGGCAAGGTAGTTGACGAGAGCGCCGCGGCCGTAGCCGGTGCGTCGATAGTGTTGATGATCAACGGCACCGCCACGGTCACCGACAACAGCGGAGCATATCATCTGGGCTCAACGTCCGTCCGGAGTGCTTCAGGTGCTTGCGAGCGATCCGCAATCGTCTCAATGAATGGAAAACGGCTCAGGATTTTCTGCGCCGCACCCGAACGCGCCGCTTTTGACCTGTTCAGTCTTGACGGGAAGCGAATCCCGATTGCACAGTCGTCGCTGCTCTCGGCCGGTTTTCACGATCTGATCATGCCTCTCTCCGGCATTCCGAAACCTGGATCATCGTGCAGAATCCTCTCGGTCACCTTGGATGGGGTACAGCACAATTTCAAAGTCGTGACGCTGGATGACCGATTCCAATCATTCGAAGGAACCGCCGCTGCCGCAGCCCCACCGCAGGCCCCAAAGTCTCTGGCTACCGTGATAGTCGACACAATGCAGATCGTAAAAACAGGTTACGATACCGTAAAAGTCTGTCTCGACAAGTATATCGACACCATGCCCGACGTGTACCTCACCGCGCCGGCCGGCTACCCCCGCATGATCATTGACAACGCGGCAACGGTGATGACCATTTACAAACCCAACGCCGCCACCGGGTATTACCGCGGGACCCGTTTCGACTGGTCGGGGATCATCGGCAAAGTCGCAAGCGGCGGACACACCTGGTATGCCGACTACACCGCAGGCAGCCACGACCCGCTTTCCGAAGGAACCGGCACGGCCGGCGAGTACGGCATCGACAGCGCCACCGGCTACAGCGGGACGCAGCCCTTTCTGAAAATAGGGGTGGGCAAGCTCCAGGCGACCGGCGGAACGTACGATTTTCGCACCAATTATCCGATCATCGACGCCGGCGTGTGGAACATAGTGCGCGGAAAATACTGGGTCGAGTTCACGCACCTGCTGACCGCCTTCAGCGGGTATGACTACGATTATGTCAAGCGCATCACCCTGTCCGATTCAACTGCGGTGTTCACCATTGCCTTCGATCTGAAAAACTCCGGCACCAAGAGCATTGTCACCGACCATTACACGCACAATTTTACCCTTATCGACAACAAACAGGTGGCGGGCAATTACAAGGTGACCTTCGGGTTCGCGCCGGTCCTTTTGGGCGGCTCGCAAACCTCCTCGCCCGGCAGCTGGGGATCCATGGCCACCATCGCCGGCGGCGTTCTCTCGATCACCGCAACGCTTAACGGATCGGACTACCTGTGGGCGAGTTTCGGCGGACTTACGGGAAAAGTGTCCGACAACAGCGCCATCGTCCAGGAAACCACCGGCAAGGCCGCGCTCGGCATCAGGGGCGATGCCGTGCCTTACAAATACAACTTCTGGGCGTCGCCGCGCTCGGTGTGCCCCGAGGCGTACCTTCTTGTCAAGCTCGATCCCGGCGCCGAAATGTCGTGGACGGACACGTATACGGTGTATCCTAATGGAGTGCAGTAGAAAATAGCTTTTCAAGAGAGAAAAACATGGGCGTTCCCCTCGCGTAGCTCGGGTCGGCCCTCCCTCCGGTCTCGGCCATGGGCCTCGGGCCGCCACGGCCCTATGCCGCGTGCGCGGCGGGTCCGGGCGGCATCCCGCCATGGCGGGGCCATTTTTCCGGTCCGGCCTAACGCTCGGGCAGAAGAACCTCTGCCGACATTTCAAACAATCCCCTGCCAACAGTGCCCCGAAAAAAGCTCCCCCTTAACAAGGGATTCGGCCTGCCCAACAGGAAGGGAGGAAATGTTGCCCGACCCGAGCCTGAGTCTTGACGAAGGCGAGGGAAACGCCCAAGTTCTCCAGAAATATTATCACTTCTTTATTTCGCCAACCATGCTCTCACCACATTCAGCGACGCCGTATCGGATTCCAGACGGAAGTCGGGCTCCGGAGGCTTGAAGGCGTCGAACCAAAGAAGCGCCGCCACGCACGGGTTGTCGTCCATGAACGAAAACATTCCGCGCAGCCAAGCAGGCCGGCGGGCGTCCGAGGGACATGCGGTCTCGCAGATCCACAGCGGTTTCCCCGTCCCGGTGAGTCCCATGAGCGATGAGCGGAAAATGTCGTCGAACGATT
>DATFYJ010000469.1:0-2407 GCA_035315105.1 Chitinivibrionales bacterium | reverse complement strand
TGCGATCCTTCCTCGCACGATCGTCACGGTTTTAATGATATCTTCCGTTTTAGAACATGAAATGTTTCTCATTTGCGCCTTTCACTGAATATCGCGATCACCATCGCCTTGCATTGCAGCCCCGTAAAGCCCGCAGCTATTTTGAAACAGACCACCCAACTTTTATCTCCCACGCTCCGAGGCCCATGGCAATGCCGCCAATAGTGATGAGCGAGAGCGAGAAAGGAAGGATGTCCTGTTTTTCAAGAATCGACGCCCCGGCGATCACGGCAATCGCTCCTGCTGCAACCGTGAAAATCCCCATTCCCTTGTGCAACCTGCCGAGATTGCGGAACATTTCTCTGGTGTCGGGTTTGAGTGTGTCGCCTGCTGTAGAAACCCCGGTTATATTCTTTGCTCCTGCTCCTGAGTCTCTGGCGACGGTGGAAGATGCTTTCGCGGAGGAAGGTGGTAAAAGTTTTGCTTTTGTGCGATCTTCAACGATAAGGGATGTGTCCGAGGAAAATGCAGGAGGAACTATCGTGGGCTTGGCAGCGGTTCTGCCGCCAGTATCTGCGACTTGCGGCGCAGATGAAGCCGGCGCAACAAATCCAACAAACGCGAGAAAGGCCGTGGCGAGAAACAGTCTTTCTTTCCTGCAATGCCCCATGCGAAAACGGTCTTTCCGGAGCTATCAAAACAGGTGCCGGGTGGTGTTCATCCTAGCCCACACGCTAGATATCCTCAACCAGCTTCTTGAGCCCGGATTTTTCAAACTGCACGAGAATTCTAGCGGGAACGCCCCTGTCCTTGCCGACTACCAGCCCGGTCTCCTTGAATTTCTTATGCTGGATCTTCTCTCCAATAACATAATGGTTCTTTGGAATGTAGTCTCTTGGCTCCGAATGCTGCTTTGAAGCGTCTTCTGAAGGAAGCAGGTCTTTTCCCGTGTAACAGAATGTCTTACGACATTTTGTGCAAAAGTACTCAAAGGTTGATTCCTTGTCCAGCAATCTTCCATTGCCGGCAATGCTTCTTTCCAAATGCGCGGGAAGGATTTTCTGGCAAAAACGGCAGTAGGCGGTGAGTTCGTCTACCGGCGCAAAAGAAGGGGACGACATAGATACTCCTTGGTTTGAAACGATAACTCAAGGGAATGTGTATACTTATTGATTCAACGCGCTTAACTGGAAATTAACTGATGGCAGAGTCAGATTGCAACACCATTGTATTTGTCTTTGTCTCCGCTCCTGTTATGTATTTTCCTTACAGTAAAAGTGCAGGGGAGGCTGAGTGCGTTTCGTTTTCATGGGAACAACCGATTTCGGAATTCCGGCGCTCAAGGCGCTCGTCGGCAACGGCCATGAATGTGCCGGCATTGTAAGCACTCCGGCACGAAGGAAAGGCCGTGGGCTCTCGCTTTCCGAATCTCCCATGGTCATGTATGCAAAAGAAAACGGGCTCGGTCCCATCCTTGCTCCGGAATCTCTTACCTCGGATTCCTTGGCCGGGGAGCTGAAAAGGGCTGCGGCGGACATTTTCATCGTTGTGGCGTTCAGAATCCTTCCCCAGACGATTTTCGCCATTCCTCCACTTGGTACCTTCAATATCCACGCTTCTCTCTTGCCGAGGTACCGCGGGCCGGCCCCGATTCAGCGGGCTATTGCAGCCGGCGAAAACGAAACCGGAGTGACTATTTTCCGGATCGACGCCGGCATTGATACGGGCGCGATCGTTCTTTCTAAGAAGACCGTCATCGGACCGGAAGAAACCGCCCCGCAGTTGAGCGGCCGCCTTTCCAGGCTCGGTGCAGAGGCGCTCGTCGAGGCATTGCCGATGATCGCGTCCGGCGAGTTTGTTCCCGCGGCCCAGGACGGCTCCCTGACATGCGGTGCGCCGAAACTCGCGAAATCCGAGGGAAAAATTGACTGGCAATTGCCGGCACAGGAGATTTTCAACCGGATCCGCGCGTTCAAGCCGTTTCCGGGATCCTATACCTTTCTTGACGAAATGCGCATCAGCGTCGAATGGGCCGTGCCCCTGCCGGGGCATGAGGGCGCGGCAGGGGCGCCGGGCGCCGTTCTCGCCGTGGCAAAGGACGGGTTTGAGGTGCAATGCGGCAGAGGCGTGCTGCACGTCACCGAAGTTAAGCCCGAAGGAAAACGCGCGATGGCCGCGCACGATTTCGCCTCGGGAAGGCGCCTCGCTGCGGGAACGAGGTTCGCTTGAACGCGCGTGCGCTGTCGCTAAAGATTCTCTCGGCGTGGAGCAAACGACCGGGTGTGCTGGACACCGCCATAGACCGCGCCTTGTCTCAGAACCCGCTTGACCACCGCGACACGCGTTTTGTGTACGAAATCGTGCTCGGTGTTGTCCGGCGCAAGCTCACCCTCGACCATGTGCTGTCCCAGTTCGTGGAAGACACGGA
>DATFYJ010000468.1:0-3838 GCA_035315105.1 Chitinivibrionales bacterium | reverse complement strand
CCTGACGTTGTGTTGTGTTTGTAAAACAAAGATTACCTTTTGTCATTCCTAACAATTACCACCTTTTGAACCTTTGATGCTTCAAACGAGGCTTCCGATTGGCGCGGAAACATCTCTTGACTGAATAGATTTCCCCTGCCGCGCGTTAGGCAGGACCGGCGTGGTCCCGCAATAGCGGGATTGCCGGCCGACCCGGCCGATAGGCATAGGGCGGACCGGCAACGAGGCCATCGGCCGAGCCCGGAGGGAGGGCCGACCCGCCAATGTAGAGACGTAGCGCGCTACGTCTCTACATTGGCGGGGAACGCCCACATCTTTTCTTATTTATTTATTCAATTCTCACTTTGAACCACCCAATAATAACCATTCGTAAACGCCGTCACCGTCCCCTCACTTTTTGTCATATACAATGTAACATGCATTTGAAACAGTAATTCGAGTACGTTTGATGCAGGATGCCCGTACGTGTTATCCGCGGAACAAGAAATAACTGCTATTGATGGCGCGACATACCCGTAGAACACCGGATCAACGGAGTATGCCGACCCATGGTGCGGGACTATTATTATATCTGAAGCCAGTCCGAAACCGTATTTCGCCGCGAGCCCTTGTTCGGCCGTTGTGTCGATGTCCGATGTGACAAGGACCGTGTTGGATTGGTACCGTACGAGGAAACAGAGGCTGTACGTGTTTTTGAACTCGTCAACAATAGGCATCTTGACTGCGACATCCCGCGGCGGCCACACGCACACGGCGAACGCGTCCAAAGGTCCTGCCACGGTATCTCCCTGCGCCACGGTCCTGAACCGAACACGGGACGCCCACGTGCCGCACGTACTGCGGATCAGCGCCGTATCTTCGAACACGCTCGCGACGATCTCTCCGGAGAAATTGAGGGAGTCGGGCAGGTTTCTGAGTCCGCCCATGTGATCGACGTGGCTGTGGGAGATCACGATGTCGCGGATGCGCGGCCCGCCCGCGCGGCCGTACGCCTCGATCCATTGCGGCGTGGCGTCGGTGTCGCCCATGTCAAAGACGACGGCTTCGCCGCCCGAGGACGCGATTTGCGACAGCCCCTCGCCCACGTTTACGACCGCGAAGTGCAGGCCGGTTCCCGGCCCGGAAGGCGCCTGCGTCCCGCACGACGCGCTCAGAAGCGCGCACAAAAGTGCGCACGCTGCCGCCAGACTAAAAACAGAAATAGGCTCGCGCATCGACATTCCACTCCTCTCTGTTGCTTTCGTCCAACGACGTTGACGCATCACAATCGCACCATGTTTCACCGGTGATGCGGAACTCCTCCTTGAGGCCTGCCGTGTACGACCGTTCCCGTGAGGTGTTCGCATATATCGCCGCATACGGCGTGATGTTCATGCCGCCCGGCAGCGACACGACCACCGGAAGCCTGGTGTTCACGCTGCCGAATCCGTCGTTTCTCACATACGCATTGCACAAAAGCTCCGGCTTGACATACCGCGACAATGCGCGCTCGACCGAGAGCTGCGCCTTGTGGCTCTCCTGCGAGGCGACCGTGGCCATGCGGTAGTCGTACGACAGCCGGTACTTTACCGGCCACGTGCCCGCAACGCCCGCTCCCGCGGCCAGCGCGGCCCGGCTCCCCGAAGTCACATATGAAAGCGAGGCGGAGGTCGCAAAGGACTTCGACAGCGCAAATGACGTGCGGCAATCGGCAAGGGTGATGTCGGAAGCCGAAGCGCTGTCGCTTAAGTCAAGCTCGTTGCGGCAGTCGAAGGCGATCTTGCTCCTCGGCAGCGCGCAGCCGGCGGGCAGCCGTGCGACCAATACCGAGAATGACGCACCGCGGGCTCCGCCCGTCCTGCGCGAGCATTGCGCCTCGACCGGCACGCCAAGCGGGCTGCTGCATGCCGTGCCCGCGTTTACCCGGTACGTGAATCCCGAGACGGCGCCGGACAGGCCGTAGTGGAAAAAATAGTCGTCCGTCAATCGGCTTGTGTCCAGCGGGCCGCGGTCGAGGCGCGACACGCCCGCCGTCACGCGCAGCGCTTCCGTTGCGCCGGCGTCGCAAAATACGCCGAACGCCCTTTCGGTGGGCCTCTCGTGGAAAAAGGCGGATATGCGCGCGTTGTCCCACCGGGCCGAGCGGAGGCACAGTCCGTTCCACGCGCGCGAACCGGCGTATTCCCAGTTTGACAACGTGGTGACCGGCGCTGCGGCGGCGTCCGGGAAAAATCCGTAGAAAAGGCCGTTGTCGGCGTTGAGCGAAAAGTTTCCCGCATCGAGCGAAACAATCCCCGGCGCCGACGCCGAGACCCTGCGCTTCACCCACAGGGCTGTTGTATCGGCGTGGGCGATGCTGCCCGTGACGCTAACGCCCTGCGCGAGCCTCAGGGTAAAGCGCGACAATGCCGAGGTCCTGAGATCGTTGTCGACCGAGATCGCAAGGCCCGCGTCCGACATGCGGCGGCCGTCGCCCTCGGAAAAAGACAGGATCGGTTCGTATTTGGCAAGTTCCGGATAGTCCCGGAAAAACCGCTCCCGTGCCGTGGCATCCCACGGCCGGTACGAAGCGAGCTGGTCCCGCGAAACCGGCAGGTTATCAACCCTCATGTCGAACAAATCATTCAAGAGCGAAAGTTCGCCGCGCGGAACGTTTATCGGCTGCACATAGTACGGCTGCAGAAGCTCCCATTCCAGTGAATCGAGCGAGCCTTCCCTGAGCATTATTTCTGCCTCATGCGCGTCGCGCGGCAACAGCGTCGTCTTGAGCGACAGGGGCCACGCGGCAATGGCAAGCGCGAGAACGAGTATCGATGATGCAAACCCGAAGGGGTTTCGATGAAAAGCAGCCACGCCCGTGCCTCTTTCGTTCAAACACAAATGAACTACCCCGCAGCAAGCTGCGAGGAATTAGACCCACTGTGATCAAAGATTAAAATACGAAAAAGCAACTTGTCCGCAAAAGGCGTTTGCAGTATTGCGGAAAGTATTTTTAAGCGGGTCATCATCAATCGATTCCAACGTCCCTATTCCTATCCTGCAACGCGGGGTTCTTATCAACATCCAACAGGAAGCAATCTCAACGGGTTCAGGGCCGGACCGCGCGACCGTATTCGGCACCGACATCGCGGTATACTCACTGTTTGCAGCCGTGTTTGTGTTCCGTTTGACCTATGCGTCTTTTCTCGGCCTGCTGCCGGACGAAGCCTACTACTGGGACTGGTCGAGGAGCCTTTCCTTCGGCTACCTCGACCATCCGCCCATGGTCGCATGGTTCATCGCGCTCTCCCGCGCAGTGTTCGGAGAGACGCTCCTCGGCGTGCGGTTCTCCATGTGCACGGCGGCGCTTGCAGCATCCGTCGCATCGTACCTTCTGCTCAAGAAATACGTCACGGACCGTTTCGCGCTGATCTCGTGGGCACTGCTTTCGAATGTCGTTCTACTGTTCGGCGTGGGATCGATGCTCGCAACGCCCGACCTTCCGCAGGTGCTGTTCTGGTCGCTTGCGCTTTTCGCCGGTTACCGGGCCGTTTTCGAATCAAAGACTTTATGGTGGCTCCTGCTCGGGGTGCTCGGCGGCCTTGGCATGCTGTCGAAGTACACGTTCGCGCTGTTCCCGGTTTCGCTGGCGGTCTTTCTTCTTGTGTCAAGGGATTCGCGGCGCTGGCTGACGCGATGGCAATTGTGGGCGGCCGCAGGTATCGGCCTACTGGTGTGGCTGCCCAATCTTTTGTGGAACCAGCGCCATCACTGGTGCGGCATCCTGTTCCAGCTTAAGCACGGCGTGGGTGCGCACGCCGCCCTGCACCCGGCATTCCTGGGCGAATTCATCGCCGGCCAGATCGGAGTTCTTTCACTC
>DATFYJ010000467.1:0-10086 GCA_035315105.1 Chitinivibrionales bacterium | reverse complement strand
ATACAGTACCACCTGTTTCACGAGTCGAACCCGATCCCGCACGATAGTGAGACGATTTCCCGGATGGGCCGGCCCAAGAGCCCCTGGGCCGCAAAGGGAATCGTGAAACAGGACGCAGCCGCGGGACAATAGTTATATTTTTACAGAAGGCACCGTACACTCACAGAGAGGGAGGTTTTCAATGAAGAAGCACGTCGTGTTGTTGTGCGCCGTTGTGAGCGCCTGTCTTGTTTTGTCAACCAATGTCGCCGCGGACTGGGCGACAAGCTCGGGGAGCTGCTACGGAAAAGGGGACAAGTACCTTGACATGGGCATGTCTCTTCCGGTCTTTGTGTTCGGCACGCACGTTGCCTTCGATTACGCTTTTCATGACGCGATATCCGGCGGCGGCGGAATCGGTTTTCGATATTATTACGCCGACGCTGCATGGTACCCCTGGGATGCCGCCTACATCACCTTTCTCGGCAGGGCCGCGTTTCATCCGTTCAATCTGAAGGTGTGGGCCGACAAGATAAAGGTCCGCGACAAGCTCGACGTGTGGGTAGGGCCGACCGTCTGGGTCGCGCCGTCGCTCAACGGGTACGATCCCGACTGGGGCGTCCGGGAGTATCTCGGGGCGCGCTGGCATTTCACCCCGAAGCTCGGCGTGTTTCTCGAAGACTGCGGCGGGTTCGGGTTCATTGACGGAGGGCTCACCTTGCAGTTCTGATTGTCAAGCATTCGCGTATGACAACCGAGGCGCCGGCACTTGCCGGCGCCTTTCGTATTTTCCGCAGGCCGCGCAGCGTCTCAAACCCGTTTCAGCAGCACGTAATTCCTATATCCGCCGACCTGTTTCCCCCCGAAAAACCTCTTTTCGATGAGCGTGAGGATCCGGTGCTTGAGCGACTGGCCGGGCGGGCGCAATGGCCCTTTACGCACGAGAAGGTGGGCCCAGTCCATGGCCTGTATCCGCTGTTCCATCGCGGCCGGATGCGTGCCGGAAAACGCGGGCAGCGCGTCGACTGCCCCGAAATCGTAGGCCTCGGGCGCCTTGTCGTACTGGAAAGCCGCGGCGTCGTTTCCCTGGTAGGTGGTTCTCACCGCGCGGTTCCGTTGCTGCATGAGCCTCGGGTGACGGACCCAGCCGTAATGGAACATCGCGGCGTTCGCATAGGCGACCTGCAGTTTCCTGTCCCCCTTCCGGAACGACTGGGCGTCGTTGATGGACTGCACGCCGATGCGGTTGCGCACGATGCGGATCTCGAACGGGTACCAGCCGTGGGCGTCCTGGTAATGGCCGTAATCTCCCCAGAAGTGGCGAAAGGCAAAGAGCAGCCCTTCCACTTGCGTATTGTCAAGAAGCGCTTCGCACCGCGCGCGGACCGCGGGCAAATACTGTTCGTGCATCACTTCGTCGGCCTGGATGTAGAAACACCAGTCGCCCGTGCACTGCGCAAGGGCGAGGTTGGTCTGCTGGCTGTAGATGCGGCTCCTGAGGGTGTCGCGGTCGGTCCATTCGGTGTCGATGATCCTGATCTTCGGCGACCCTATCTCCTCGATAAGGCCGCGGGTGCGGTCGCCGGGATCGCCGTTACCCACGGCAACAACGAATTCGTCGCACACCGGAAGGATGGACCGTATCGACTCGGCCACCGGATAGCCGAGCGTGTCCGCGTTTCTTGCAAACGAAAACCCGGAAATTTTCACCGGTATCAGATCCTGCCTTTCCCCTTATAATTACCATTCATGGTGAGCGATTCGACAGTTTTAGCAACACATTTCGATCACACCTGAGCTACGGTCCGATATACGTCCATAGTCCTTTGCACCATGGTCCTGATTGAAAACATGTCGCGGCCGCGTGCGCCGCACGCGGCCGCAGCCGCACGGGCGTTCTCGTATCCGTCAATGAGCCGGGCTGTTGCGGAAACGAATCCCTCCTCATTCCCGGGTTTGATGAGTGCGCCCGGGTCGGGAAACAGGTCGCGCGTCCCGCCTCCGTCAATTGCAACGCACGGGATGTCGCGCACCACCGCGTCGAGAAGCGCGCTGCCCAGTCCCTCCCATGGGGATGCCGAGACGAACGCGTCGAACGCAGCGTAGTAGCGGACGGCGTTGTCGCGAAAGCCCGCAAAGACCATGTTCGGGGGAAGTCCCTTTATTCCGGCCTGAACCGGTCCGATGCAGGCGACGCGCGCCGACGGGAAGCGCGACAGAAGGGACCGGGCGAGGGAAGCGAGAAGCGGCAGGTTTTTCTCTTCGGTAAAGTATGCGACCGCGCCGATCACAAACGCCTCGCCGCCGACGCCGAGCTCCTGCCGCGCGTCGCTCCGCGCGAGGCCGGGCGCGGACCAGTCGACCCCGTCGTGAACCGTATGCACCCGCACCGAGGGGAACGCCTCCTTGCATGCGCGCGCGACCGCCTCGGAAACGCCGATAAGCGCGCTGCACCGTGCATATTTCCACCGGGAAAACGCCGAGCGCCCGAGCGGGAAGTTCACACGCCGCGTGTGGATCACGACCGCGCCTGTGAGCGCGCCGGCAATTGACGCGTGTGCAAGCGAGTGGCCGTCGTGGCTGTGGATGATCGCCGGACGGTGTTGTTTGCAAATGCGAACAAACCGCGCAAGCCCGAGGGCGTCCCACTCGCCGCGCCAGGGCAGGGGAATGACGTTGGCAAGGTTCCGGTTAATAAGGCCGCCGCCCTTTCTGCAGACCAGGATGCTTTGCATCCCCGCGCCGCTGAGACCGGCATGCAGGAACTCGACCTGACGTTCTCCGCCGCGAAAATATCTTCCCGTGGAAAAGTGAAGGATGGTTGGTGTCGGCATAATATAAAACCAATCTCTAAATCATCCGTGTCGAATGGAAAAATAACTAAAGAGCGGATGTGCGCCGCTTAAATAACTTGGTGGGGGAGGTGCAGGTTGAAGGCGGCGCTGCACGCGCGGCGCGGGGTTCCAAGGGGCGCTCGCTGTTGAGCACCCCTTGGTCGGGGTCCGGGGGTGAAGCCCCCGGGAACTCACAGGTAGTCAGAGATAGCCCCTGTGTTGTAATAGTTTCAGGTACCTAAAACTATTTTTGGAATGCTGTTGCTGGTAGTGGGCATAGAATTCTCCTAAAAAAGGAATTTGACATATGGATGTTATGGATTTTCCGACGCGATACCAGGTCCTGAAGGAGCGCATTTCCGCGGTGTGTAGTCGCTGCGGAAGAAACCCTTCCGACATCCGCATCGTTGTGGTAACAAAAACCCACCCCGTCGAGACCGTGCAGGCGCTCATCGAAGCAGGAATCCGGGACATCGGCGAGAACCGGGTGCAGGAGATCGAGGCCAAGGTCCCGCATCTCCGCGGCGCGTTCGACATGCATCTGGTGGGCCATCTGCAGACCAACAAGGTGAACAAGGCGGTCCCGCTGGTAACCTGGATCCAGTCCATCGACAGCATAAGGCTCGCCGACAAGGTGAATGCCGCGGCGCAAGCTTGTCAAAAGAGAATAAGGACGCTCGTGCAGGTGAAGACCTCGGCCGAGGAGACCAAGTCGGGCTGCGCGCCGGAAGAGTGCGGCGAACTTGCGGGCCACGTTGCAGCCTGCGCCAATCTTGAGTTCTGCGGTCTCATGACCATCGGGCCGCTTTCGGCCCCCGAGACCCAAACGCGCGCGTCGTTTGCCGCGCTGCGTACGCTTGCCGAAGGGTGCAGGCAGTGGCGCCCCAGGCCCGAGCTTTCCATGGGCATGAGCTCGGATTTCGAATGGGCAATAGAAGAGGGCGCGACCATCATTCGGGTCGGGACCTTGCTTCTGGGGAACAGGAGCGCGGCGCAGCGATAGCCCGTAAAAGACCTCACCGCAAAGACGCAAAGAGCGCAAAGTGGAAAAAGCGGGTCTCTCTTCATGATGTGTTTCTGTATAAATGCGTCTTTGCGTCCTTTGCGCCTTTGCGGTGAGTTTTCGAACAATCAGGCCAGGAAGCCGGCGGCTCACAGAGTCTTCACAAAACGAAACCCGCGGCGCTTCACGAATTATTTTATCCGCAGAGCCGGTACCCCAAGGAGGAAAAAGTCTATGCACCTCACGCCCCTTGACATCAGAAAAATGCCGTTCCGCCACACCCTGAGCGGGTTTGACCGGGACCAGGTCAACACGTTCCTCGAGCAAGTGGCGAATGAGTACGAAAAGATCATCCGGGAAAACGACGAGTTCACCACGCGCATCAAGCACCTCGAGGAGAAGCTCGATCATTATGTCAAGATAGAGCAGACCCTCAGCGACACTCTGGTTACCGCCCAGAAGGCGACCGACGAGGCGCGGCTCAACGCGCAGAAGGAGGCGGAGCTCATCCTGAAGGACGCGCAGGTGCGGGCGGGCCGCTACGAGGACGATTCGCGCCGCCGCGTGCACGACCTGGAAAGCGAGATCATATCCCTCAAGACCCAGCGCGATAGTTTCCTGGCGCGCTTCCGCGCCATGCTCAAGACCCAGCTCGAGCTCTTAAGCGTGATCAGCGACGATCTGAGCGGCGGGGCTGCGGGCGGCCGCATTTCCGATACATCAACGGTCGGCGAAGAAACCCTGGACGAAATTCCCTCCCGGCCCGACATCGCCCAGGGCATGGACCTGTAACGCGATGCCGCCGTCCTGCACCATTGGCGTCCGCCTCAAGCCGAACGCGAAACAGGACGAAATTAAAACCGGGCCCGACGGCTTGATTCTGGCGCGCGTGCACGCGCCTCCCCTCGAGGGAAAGGCCAATGCCGCCCTTATCGCCCTCCTTGCCGAAACGCTCGACCTGCCGAAATCCTCCATATCGATACGCCACGGGCTGGCATCAAAGAAAAAACTGGTGAAGGTTATTGGGTTGACAAAGGAAGAGGTAACGGCGAGGGTGCTGCGGTAGGCGAGAAGCGCGTGCACGAGCCGCCCGCAAAGGTTATCCTACCTGCAGCAGCGCCCGCACCTGATCCGGAGCCGCGGGAAGATTCCGCGTTTGTTCGAGTTGAAATTGATCATGCCGTTGTTGCTGTTGATGTTCACGGCAACGGAGCAGAAAATAACGAGGAGCACGCATGCGAGGGCGCACGCGAGCACAACTGGAATATACCGGCTCAGTGAACCGCTCCGCCCCTTGAGGCTAAAGCCGCAGTGCGGGCAGCGGCATGCGGAGGAGGACGCCTGGCCTTTGCATTCGGGGCATTCCAGAAGCGCCATGGTCACAGCTCCTCGGCGCCCGCGAATTCCTGGAAATACCGGCAGGCTTCGCAGTCCTGGTCCACGTACTGGAACGAGATGCCTTCTATCATTCCGTCAACTATCCAGCAGGGCTGTCCGGTGGGTTTTATCTTGGTGAAGCACTCGTCGCATTTGGTCGCATTGTTGGGATTTTGGCCCTTCCAGTAGACCCAGCAGGCGGGCCGCTCCTTTGGCTTGGACGGTTTCGCCGCCTCGGCCGCAGCCTTTGCATCGGCCGCTGCTTTCGTTTCCGCAGCCGTCTTTGCCGTCCTGTCCGCCGCTTCCGCCGCCTTTTTCTGCGCCTCCAGCTCGCGTTTTTTGAGTGCATCGAAAACGTCGCGCGCATCGCGGTTGTTCTTGACAATACGGAGAAGGCGGGAAAGCTTGGTGACGGTGAACAGGTTGATGATATACTCGTCGTTGACCACCACCACGAGCTGGCCCTTTGCGGCGCTGGCCTCCTTGTGAATCTTGATGATGGCTCCCAGGCCGCACGAGTAGATGTTGCTGACCCGCGACATGTCGAGGAGAATTTTGACGCGGTTCTGCTGGCGCAGGGTTTCCCACACCTTTTCCAGCGCCTTGGTGCGCTCCGTGTTGATGGCGCCTTCGCACGTGATGACCGCAATGTCGGCGTCGCTTTCCGAGGCGATGCCGGCCTCCCGGTTCATGGCGGCAAAATATGAGCATTGTTTGCATTTCTTGAGCTGCTGGCCCGACTCTTCCTGATAAGCTCCTTTGAGCACCCAGCATTTGACGTTCTCGATGTCCTGGGGGTTGTCCCGGAAGCTGTTCCAGACGTAACATGCCTCGCGTTCTTCCTTTGAGCATTTTCGCACTTCATAGCATTTCACGGCGGGTGTCCTTTCGGTAGGGGAGAACCTTAATAATATAATGATGGCCGGCCTTTTGGCAAGTGAGCACACACGGTAAGCAGGACGGCCCCGAATTATTTTCTGGTCATGGACCCGGACAAAAGCACGGTTGCGGCGCTGCTTGCGCTCAATTCGGTGAATGGCCTCGGCCCGGTGCGCATCAAAGCGCTTATCGGACGTTTCGGTTCGCCGCTTTCCCTGTTTGAGCGTGAGGGCCGGGCCGCGCTCGTGCAGGCGGCTTCTGCGTTTTCCGGCGGTGACGCCGTTGACCCGCCCGCCCTTCTCGATGCGGCGCAGGAGCAGCTTATGCGCGCCGAGTCCCTCGGCATTATGGTGCTCACCTGGGACCACGACGCCTATCCTCCGCTGCTGCGCGAGATCTACGCTCCGCCGCCCGTCCTGTTTGTAAAGGGGAAGCTCGACAGCTTTACCGGTCATGCGTGCGCGGTGGTGGGAACGCGCGGCGCGAGCCAGTACGGGAGGAACGCCGCCGCTCATATTGTAAAGAAGCTGGTTGAGAAACGGGTTGCCGTCGTGAGCGGCCTTGCGCTCGGCATCGACACCGTGGCGCACACGACGTGCCTCGACTGCGGCGGCGTCACCATCGCGGTGCTGGGCTGCGGGCTCGACACCGTGTACCCGGCCGCAAACAGGGAGCTTTCGGAACGCATCGCGGAATCGGGCGCGCTTGTATCGGAGTTCGACCTCGGGTCGCTGCCCGAGGCTTATCATTTTCCGCGCCGCAACAGGATCATTGCGGGCCTCTCGGCGGGCGTCCTGGTGGTCGAGGCGCCGGAAAGGAGCGGCAGCCTCATCACGGCGGGCTACGCGCTCCAGCAGGGGCGCGACGTGTTTGCGGTCCCCGGCTCCATCTTTTCAAACGCGAGCGCGGGTACCTTCAATCTTCTTAGGAGCGGGGCCATACCGGTGCGGAGCGGCGACGACATCCTTGACAACATGACGCACCTTTCCATGCCGGGAGTCGCACCGGGCAAGGTACCGGGCCGGGAGGCGGCGCCGTCCATGCCGCTTGAGCTTCTTTCGCCCGACGAACAGAATGTGGCGAGCGTGCTGTCGGCAGAGCCGCTCAGGCTCGATGCGATCGCCGAAAAAGCGGGACGTGCGGTCTCGCAGCTGTTCGACATTCTTCTCAGCCTCGAGCTCAAGGGCGTCATACGCCAGGTGGCGGGCCAGCAATACGTGCGGGCGGACTGAATGAGTCACCGGCCCAGGATACGCACAAAGAAGATAGGCAGATGGATCGTGCTTTCCGCGGCATGCCTGCTCGTTGCCTCGTTGTTTGTAGGCAGGGCGGGCGTGGGCCGGCTCTACCGGTCTTTCGTTGACGTGAGGAAAAAAGAGCGCGCGCTCGTGCGCCAGCGCGCGGAGCTCGATTCGCTCGCCGCGCAGAACGCCCGGCTCAAGACCGACACCGCCTACATGGAGAAAATCGCCCGGGAGAAGCTCGGCATGGCGCGGAAAGACGAAAAAGTGTACAAGTTCATACCGGAGACGAAGTAGCCGCGCGTAAGGCACGGGGCGTGATCCGCACCCGCGCGGCTCCTGGGCGGGGCGGGCTGCCGGCCAACGACGCGCGCGACCCGAAACTGTTTGTAAAGGAACGCCCGGCGCGCCGGGCGCAGTGCAACCATGGCCGCCGAAAAGACAAAGGCCTTTGTCCTCAAGGTAAACCCGTACCGCGAATCGAGCAGCCTCGTGTACCTTTACTCGGAACGGCTCGGCCTCGTTCACGGCATTGCAAAAGGCGTGCGCAGAAAAAAGACCGGACTTCCATGCCTGGAGCGCGGGTTCCGCGTGGAGCTTCTGCTGTATTCCAGACCGTACCGGGACCTGCACACGCTCTCGGGCATCTCGGTGCTCGATTTCTTTCCCGGTATCCGCACCGACCTGCACAAGAACGCGGTGCGCGACATGGCGTTCGAGGTGATCATCAAGACTATGTCGACCGACGCCCCTCATCCGGATGTCTTTTCGTATCTGTCGGACTTTCTTTCGCGTCTGGAAAGCAGGCCGCCCCACCGGTGTTTTCCCGCCATGGCATGGCGGTTCTTCCACGACTTCTCGTGGCTCATGGGCTTCGGACTCAACGTGGATGCCTGCGGAACGTGCGGAAGAACCCTCGCGGGAACGGCCGGCGCGCACCTGCTTCTTGAAAGCGGCATTCTTGCGTGCGAGGCTTGCGCGCGCCGGCCGCAGGGCAACACCGCGTTCATTCCTGCCGCGGTCCTTTCGACGTTGTCCGAACCGCTGGACGGCGAAGCGGTCCCGGAACTGCGCCGCATTTCCGCGGCCGAGGCGCGGCGGATACTAGGGCTGTTTGCGCGGTTCTGCCAGTATCATTTCCAGACAACCTCCGGCTTCAAGTCCGTAGACTTCCTCGACAGCCTGCTTTCCGCGCCGGCAGTCTGCGCACCCCGGTGAAGCGGTATGAGCGGTATGCGGGCAATCCTTGACAATTACGCCGATCTGTGCCGGTACTGCGACTCGTTCTTCGAATCGGTTTCCGGTTTGTATAGGGATGAGATCCGGTGCAAGAGAGGCTGCCACGCGTGCTGCGAGCTGCACGGCGTGTGCGCCATCGAGGCGCACGTGCTTTCGGCCTTCTTGGCCGCACGCCGCCGAAGGACAAGGATTCGAACCCGGCGCAGAGCCGGTGGCTGGTGTGCGTTGCTTTTCAAAGGGGAATGCTTGGCGTACCCGGCGAGGCCCGTGATCTGCCGCACGCACGGCGCGGCGCTCCGCGCCGACCGGGGAAAAACCGTGTACTCGAGCTGTGGCCGCAATTTTACGACCATCGCGCCCGCCTCGCTGCCGCGAAGCCATGTGTTCGACACCGCAGCGGTCACGGGCAACCTGATGCGGCTCAACATGGCTTTCTGCATGGCCGCGGGCGACGCACGGCTTGCCTCCATGCGGTTCACCATGGAGCAGGTCCAAAGCGGCGCGCTTCCCGAACGTATTTTACCGTAACGACATCACCCGAAAAAGGAGACGCCATGGCATCAACCATTCTTGACACGCTGCTTGCCGACATCAAGTCTGCGATGAAGGCGCAGGAAAAGGAAACACTTCTTGCGCTGCGCACGCTGCACTCGGATATCAAGAACCTCGAGCTCATGGAGCGCAAGGAACTTTCCGACGGAAATATTGCAGGCGTTGTTGCGAAGGCCATCAAACAGCGCACCGAATCCGAGGAGCAGTTCAGGGCCGCGGGACGTGCCGATCTTGCCGACCGCGAGCGGTTCCAAATCGGTCTCTTTACAAAGTACCTCCCCCCCCAGCTTTCCGCTGCGGAAATCGAGACGATCGTGACCGCTGCCATCGCCGAATCGGGCGCGCAGGGAAAACAAGACGTGGGAAAGGTGATGAAGCTCGTGATGCCGCAGGTAAAGGGCAGAGCCGACGGCAAGCTGGTGAACGAGACGGTGGCTGCCAAACTTTCCGCTTTGCAGGGAAGGGCAGTGCAGGAGGCGCCATGAGCGCGGCGGACAGGTTCAGGACCGTCGTTGATGTTTTGGAAATGCCGGAACGGATCTCCCATCACCACCGTATCCTTTGTGCCGGATCGTGTTTTGCCGAGACCATGGGGGAACGGCTCCGGGACTGCCGATTTGACGCATGCGTCAATCCCTCCGGCCCGCTGTTCAATCCCACCTCAATCGCCGCCCTTCTCCGCAGGCTTGACGCACCGGAACCATATTCGGAGGCAGACTTGTTCGAAAGCGAAGGATTGTGGCACTGCTGGGACCATCACGGAAGATTCTCGACGGCCGCACTCGGGGAATGCCTTTCGGCGATGAATGGGGCACTCACCGAAGGGGCGGCGGCATTCAAGAACCTCGACGTTCTCATGCTTACGTTCGGCACCGCGTTTGTCTACCGGCATGCAAAAACCGGAAAAATCGTTGCGAACTGCCACAAACAGCCGTCGAGTTTGTTTGTAAGGGAACTATTGTCGGTTCGTGATGTCGTCGAT
>DATFYJ010000466.1:0-2099 GCA_035315105.1 Chitinivibrionales bacterium | reverse complement strand
TCTTTACCTTGTTGCCAAAATAGGAAACGCACCCGCTGCCGATATCTCCAGAGGCGCCTACAATGCCGAGAGTCGCATTGCTCAAATCAACGCCGAGTTCCGATGTTGTTTTTTCGATGGACCGGACGATGACGGCCGCGGTTAACGTGTTGCCTGAGGTAAGCTTCATTTCATGTTTTTGCGCAAAATCCTGTTCCCTTCCCTGCAGAACAATGGAGGTGAATGCGCCGAGCGCGGCCACGCTGCATCCGGATTGTGAAGCGATGGAAAGCGCCTGATCGATCTTATCCACCACCTTTTTGAGCCGTATGTCCCTCATGTCAGGCAAAAACGGGACCATGATCAAATGTGCATCGAAATAGTTCTTTTTGTCAAAGGTGAGGCCATGCCAATCAATTACCTTGTACGAAGGCGTCCATTCGAACAGCTTGATAAGGAGCTCATCGCGGTAGGTTTTGTCCGGCCGCAAGTGTTTTATATAGGCCCTGAACAGAGGCATGTCTGCGGGATGCCCGACAAAAGCGACTTTTGCGGTAGATCCGCGATGTAGGTGGGTTGCATTTGTCATGGGGCTGGTCGCGTCCGATGCCTGCGGTTGTCCGGCGGCGGTCACAGTGTTTTAAGAATGGAAGCGTAGTCCGCTTCATCAATCGTCCGGTTGAACTGAATCCGTACGGTCCCTGAACCGGTATCGTGATGTATTTCCCGAGCGGAAAGGGAAATGCCGCCTATTTCAAACGGATCGTCGTGCCATTCAAAGGAACCGTCGTATTTGAAAAGCATGCCCCTGGGCGAAATATTTATGAGAAAAACCGGAAGAACGCGCTCGCCGAATATAAGCGACGTATGTTTTTCGACAAGCTGGCGTTCGTGGGCCCTGGCCGAGGTTGCGGTGAGGAGCTGCACCACATTCCCCATGTCCTGTTCGTTGAGCGCTTCCTTGAAGATCAGCCTGCAGTTCTTGTGTTTGAGGTCGTTGAACAGCGGCTCGGCATCAAATGCGACCTCTCC
Source organism: Chitinivibrionales bacterium (assembly GCA_035315105.1). Classification (GTDB taxonomy): domain Bacteria; phylum Fibrobacterota; class Chitinivibrionia; order Chitinivibrionales; family FEN-1185; genus FEN-1185. The sequence goes on along the minus strand of DATFYJ010000466.1, from coordinate 1,088 downwards.
GATCTTAACGGCAACCTGGGCGGCATCGAAAAGGCCATCGTAGTAGAACATCATGCCTTTGCGCGAAACATTGACCACATAGGTCCGGATATCTCTGCCGTTCAGCTTGATGTTGCTGTATTTCCCGATATTATGGCGAGGATATTTCCGGTCGTCAACCTGCGACCTGGTCAATTCCTCCTTGATTGCATGGATCATGGAGTCGATGTTGGTCTTCATTTTCTCCTTGAGAATATGACCGAGCACCTCCTCGATAACCGGAATGCCGAGGTTGTAATCGATGGTAAAGTAGATCTTGATGCCTTCGTTCTGAAAGTCCTCAACCTTCCACGCCCCATTGATGTTTTCAAAGTCGCCGTCGATCGATTCGAAACGCAGCTCGTAGTTTGCAACGTCGTAATAGTCGCGTTCCACCCAGCGCAGCGGCGCCTCTTCCACCGTGACGAACCACTCCGACTTTCCGCCGGTGGGAGTTTTCTCGAGAACGTTCACCTTGTCCACGTTCTCCATGATGGCTTCGTAGCGGGAGTAATCGGAGATGATGGTCCAGGCAAATTCCTTACGCACCTTGCCCTTAAGCACCGCTTCGGTTGAGACTCGTACGTAGGCCATGACTCAATTGTCCTGGTGGTTATTGTAGCGCATAAACTGAACCCGCCACGAATTTATTGTTCCGTGAAGAATGTGCATCGGCACCTGATGTGATATCTTCTCCAAGTGATGAACCAGAGGAGAGATTCGGCACGTCAAAGACGTTCATGACGCCAAACACGTTCACGCTGTTTTTCTCGTCTGCAGCAGCATCCAGGCACTTGGGGAGAGATTCGCCTGGATCAACTGAAATAAAGACGTATCAAAGATAGAATTTGTTGCGCCAAAGAGCAAGAGTTGTCTTGACTATCGCCGGAATTCCCTTTACGCAACCGTCCGAGCAACACCCACTTATGCCGGCATGCCCCCGACAATTTGGTTGATTTTAATTTCTGCGGGCCCGGTAAAAAATGCGTGCCCGCCCGGCATCGATACAAATCTGGCGCCCACTGCATCCGCCAGCACTTTTCCGGCGGCCACGGGGACAATTGTATCCT
>DATFYJ010000465.1:0-3860 GCA_035315105.1 Chitinivibrionales bacterium | reverse complement strand
TCCTGTACATAGGCGGGCCGCACAGCATTGCGGGTAGCATCGTGGGAGCGGGCATTTTCACCCTGGTGCCCGAGGGACTCCGGCTTGTAAACCTTGAGGCCTGGCGCATGGCCATTTACCCGCTCATCCTCATTTTGGTGATGCGGTTTCTGCGCGACGGGATAATGGGCGACCGGGAGTTTTCGTTCCTTGTGCCGTGGAAATACAAGGAAATGGTAAGCAAGCGGAGTTCGCCACAAGAAAAAGATTTACCGCAAAGTCACAAAGAGCGCAAAAAAGAAACTAAAGAATCAGATAATTGAATCTGAAATCTGGAATTTCATCATGCCTCTTTTCATGATAAAAAATCTTTCTCACTATTTTGGCGGGCTATGCGCCGTGGCAGACTTTAATCTGTCAATGGAGCACGGGGAGCTCGTGGGGCTCATCGGCCCCAACGGCGCGGGCAAAACCACGGTGTTCAACCTAATTTCGGGCATTTACAAACCGAGCAGGGGCAATATCGTGTTTAACGGCGAACCCCTGGCAGGCCTTGCGCCGCATACGGTGAACCGCAGGGGCATTGCAAGGACGTTCCAAAACATCCGGCTGTTTCACGACATGTCGATTATCGACAACATCAAGGTGGCGGCGCGGCACCGCACCGGCTACGGCCTTGCCGCGTCGCTGTTCCACCCGCCCCGGTTCTGGACAAGCGAACACGACCTCGATGCTTGGTGCCGCGACCTGCTTTCCATCTTCGGCCTCGAAGCAAGGGCCCATCTGCGCAGCTCCTCGCTGGCCTACGGCCAGCAGCGCCGCCTCGAGATCGCGCGCGCGATCGCCACCAGGCCGTTGCTGCTGCTGCTCGATGAGCCCGCCGCGGGCATGAACCCCAACGAGGCGAAGGACCTTATCGACACCATCCTGTGGGTCAAGGAACGCTTCGGCCTCACCATGCTTGTCATCGAGCACAACATGCACGTGATCATGAAGGTCTCGCAGAGGATCGTTGTGCTTGACTTCGGAGAAACAATAGCGCAGGGCGCGCCCGCCGATGTGCGCAGCGACCCGCGCGTGATAGAGGCCTATCTCGGAAAAGAGGGCGGCAATGCTGCTTGAAGCGGAACACATCCGCGCCGCCTACGGCTCCATCACCGCGCTCGACGACGTCTCGTTTTCCGTCGAGAAAGGTCATATTGTCGCCATCGTGGGCGCAAACGGCGCCGGAAAATCGACCATTTTGCGCACCATTTCCGGCCTCCACCGTGCTTCGGCCGGGGCCATTCGCTTCAAAGGAAAAGACATTGCGCGGCTTCCGGCGCACTCAATCGCCAGAATGGGCATAGCCCACGTGCCCGAGGGCCGCGGCATTTTCGCCCCGCTTACCGTGATGGAAAACCTCGATGTGGCCGCGTCGGCGGGGCAGCCCAAAGCCGCGTTCGGAAAGGCGCTCGCGCACGTGTTCGACCTGTTTCCCAGGCTCCGCGAGCGCGCGAAACAGACCGCGGGCACCCTTTCCGGAGGGGAACAGCAGATGCTCGCCGTGGGACGCGCCCTGGTTTCCGGCGCCGAACTTCTTCTGCTCGACGAGCCGTCCATGGGGCTCTCGCCTTCCCTTGTGTCAAGCATGTTCGAGACAATTCAGAGAATCAACCGGGAAGGTGCCACCATTCTCCTGGTGGAGCAAAACGCGCACAAGGCGCTCGCCATCGCGCACGCCGCGTATGTGCTCGAATCAGGGAGCATCGTGCTGTCGGGCAACGCGGCGGCAATACGGGACAATCCGAAGGTTATAGCGGCGTATCTGGGAGGATGAAGAGAAATAAAAATTGAAAAAGATGGGCGTTCCCCTCTTTCGGGTTGCATCTCTCTGCAACCCGAAAGAGGGTCGGTTCTCCCTCCGGTCTCGGGCTCGCCCTCGGGCCGCCACGGCCCTATGCCGCGAATACGCGGCCGGGTCCGGGCGGCATCCCGCTTTGGCGGGACCTCCGGTCGCCCCTAACGCGCTGAAATCAGAACTATATTCTGTCAAGAACCACTTTTTCGCCTTTCGAATACTTAAGAAGTCCTTAAAGTTCTTTATTGGATAGAAGTTCCTGCAAATTGTAGATTGTGAATACAGGTATTTCATCAATTATTTGCACTATACTTTGCTCTCTCATTGATATCAGGTGGAAACTCTTCGTCAAATAAAACTATTCCAAGGAGGACTCATGGACCAGCAACAGACCGTCCCTTCCTTTCCCTTTGCAAAGCTTGCCATTCCCCACCCGGCCTCGTCGGACCGGCCCACGTGCTTCTTCAGGATATTCTGCGTGATACCGGCGGCGATCATCCTTGTCCTGCTGGTCGGAGTCTCCACCAAAGACGCACGCTGGGCGGGTCCCGGGATACTGCTCCTTCCCACGGTGCTCGCCATTCTTTTCAGAAAAAAATATCCACGGTGGTGGTTCGACTGGAACGTGTCACTCACGAAATTCTCCACAAGGATCGGCGCCTATCTCCTGATGCTGCGCGACGAGTATCCGGCGCTTGCCGAAGACCAGTTTGTCAACATCGAACTGCGGTATCCCGACGCTGCAAAGGAATTGTCGCGGGGGATGCCGCTGGTGAAATGGTTCCTTGCTATCCCGCACATTTTTATCCTGATCTTTCTGGGCATTTCCGTTGTGTTGGTAACGATCATTGCATGGTTCGCCATTCTCTTCACCGGTAAATATCCGGCGGGGATGCAACGAGTTTGTGGTGGGCGTGCTCCGGTGGTCGCTTCGGGTGAACGCGTACGCGTTCCTGCTGATCACCGATGAGTATCCGCCGTTTAGGTTGTCGGAGTAATTTGAACTTGCTCTTGTAGCAGCGATGGGATTGTGATAAATCATTTTCCTTTGTGGTTTTTCGGCCTGTGCTGAGATATGTATAAGCAGACTATTTCGAACCAGATTTGCGCTCGAACCGTGTGTCCTTAATCATTTGAATGGCGCAATTATTCGCTGCCGAGATCCAATGATTCATGGTTACGCTGGGGCCGTTTTCGTAACTCCCAGAAGCCTCGCCCCAAGCGATAGGTTTCTTCCGCAGAGGGTCCCAATAGAGGAATTTGGCAGAAATTAACAAAGGCTTATGGGGAATTGCCGCCAATGGAATAATACCATACGTAACAAGCTGCACGTTTACTCTTGACTTAATCAACGGTTGCTCTATAAACAGCCAAATTTCCCGCGAGCGTGGATTATCAAAGCAAGTATTATCAGGTATATCCGCGGTAAATTGTTCCGACGTCTCGACCCAATCAAGCCTATCTGACCGAAACGAAGTGCACCCAATCGGGACCATGTTCACAGAATTAAAAATGGACGATTTCGTCAAGACGTATACCGCAGTGCTACATATGAAAGCCCGGATCTTTTCGTTTCTTCCATCCGGCGGAAACTCGTTATCCATATTGCCTTCGTAATCAATAAATGTCTCTCCTTCCACTGCAACGTTTAGATTGCTGTCTTCAAAGGTTGTCGACTTGTAATCCGGGTTGAACATAACTTTTGGAGCGCACCCCGCAAATACAATCCAGATGATAATCCCCGTGCCAATGGTTCGCAACATCGAAAGTATGAAACAGTCCGGCGACTCAAGTTTTGGGGTCTCCTGCTTCTTATGCATTGTGCTTCCCTCCAGTAACTGAATAAAGTCCCTTCTTTCGAGAGTGGGTAAACAACAACACCAAATATGAATGCGTTCCCTTAAAACAGCAGCGAGCACCTCGCCCCCGCCCCGCCGCGTGTCGCGTAGGGCTCGAGTTCAAGCCTCAGGTGGTGCGCGGGCAATTTCTGTTCCTCGAGGCAGTCTTTGATTCTCCTGGTCATCGAGAGTGCCTTGACATC
>DATFYJ010000464.1:0-6662 GCA_035315105.1 Chitinivibrionales bacterium | reverse complement strand
AGAACCCGGCCAGAACGTCCCTGCTTCGTCCGTTTCTCAGGCTGTTGCAAAAGGCGTTCTCCCAGTCTTCCGGAGAACCGGCCTCGCAGTGCACCGAAGGCTTGTACTCCATCGAGGCGGTCTCCCCGTTGCCGCTGATGTCGCCGTAAAACGAAGCGAAAACGGGGGCCATGGCTGCGCATAGTGCGCTGCGTTTGTGAAACACGGACGCGCCATGGCGGGCCATGGCGTCTTCGTATACGTCAAGCTGCGCTTCGCCGATCTTCCGGGCAAGCAGACTGTTCCGCTGTGCAAGGTTCTTCTTGTACGAAATAAGCGACGCAAGATACTGGGGATCGATCTGGCTGATGAAGATGTCGAGGAAATTCCTGCGGTCCCTTGGTGCCCCCTGGACAAGCGCCAGGTCTTCGGGGCCGAACGACACCGCCATGCGGTGTCCGAGCCATTGCGAGAACGAGGCAATCGGCCTTCCGTCCGCCTTCATCGACACTTTCTGCTCGCGGTTGAACCCGATTGAGACCGGCACGTTTTTCCCGCTCTCGCTGTTCGAAAATACGCCTTCGGCATAGCAGTAATCGGACGAAAATCCGATAAGTTCGTTTCTTGTCGCGCCGCGCTGGGAGCGTGCGGTGCACAGGAGAAAAATCGCTTCGAGAAGGTTTGTTTTTCCGCTGCCGTTGGACCCGGTCAGAAGCATTCCTCTCTCCGGAATATCCAGCGATAAGTCTTTGTAATTTCGAAAGTTATCAAGACTGATCCGCGACAGAAACATACCCATTAAATATATATTATAGATAATTCATATATATATACTTTCTCGCAGTTTCTGCAGCAGTTTGCAGTTGCTTTTTGTAAATTAATCAGTCGGACTCTGACCGGCCCGATGGATACGGTCCCGCAGGGTTACGGGCCGCTGATAGACGCCGGGATTGCACAAAATCCGGGGTCCGATATTTTTTTCGCTTGACTCCGCGAAGGCCTATGATTTTTATTTAAGGGGTAGCAGGAGTCACTTTCCGGCCGTTGATGCAAATTCCCGCTCCCCTTAAGGGACGGGGATTTTTTTATTGTGCTCCTGGTTCATGACGGAGGCTTCCATGGACGACGGACTCATTTACTTGAGCAAGGAAACTTTTGACAAGCTGCAGGAGCAGCTCACGACGCTCAAGACCACGCGCCGCAAGGAGATTTCGGTTCAGCTGCACGACGCGCGGGCGAACGGCGACCTCGGCGAAAACGCCGAGTACGAGGTCGCCAAGGAAGAGCAGACGTTCAACGAGATCCGCATCCGCGAACTCGAAGACAAGCTGGCGCGCTCGCGCATCATCAGGGAAGAGGACCTGCCGCAGGGAAAGGCCGTGCTCGGCACCACGGTGCGGCTCCGCGACCTTGACACATCGGAGGAAATAGAATATATGCTGGTGTCGGAGGTGGAGGCGGATTTTGCGCAAGACAAAATCTCGGTGTCGTCGCCCGTGGCAAAGGGGCTTCTGGGGCACAAGGAGGGAGATGCCGTTGAGATCAAGGTGCCGAAGGGAACGCTGAAGTACAAGATACTGAAGATTGAGAGGACCGCGAAGTAGATTTTTATTTGATGAAAAGAAATAATCAAGCAAGATATGGAAAGGGCTCTGCCCTTTAGATCCCGTAGGGAAAATGCTTATTATAGCCCCCTCCAACCTCCCCCGAGGGGAGGCTTAACAACAGCGAAGTCGACAAGTTTGATGTTCACATCAGTCTTCTTGATGCTTCATCCCCGATCGTCATTCCTTCCTCCGTCAACGTCCAATGTGTTCCTTCGTGCGTAATGAAGTTATCGTCTAATAGTCCATCAAGAACTTGTTTTCTGGTTCCACAATAGAACGGTTCTCCTGCCATATCAAAAAACTTCTTCGCATCCAATCCGTCCGAGGTGCGGAGTCGCAGGAAAATCATCTCGGATATCAATTTTGTTGTGTCTATTGTTTCTTCGAAGTCAACCGCACGTTTCCCCTCATTGGTCAAAGCTACATATCGTTTAACGTCGCCAACATTTGCCCACCGCTTCGGATGAACATACGAATGGGCCGCGGGTCCTAGGCCGATGTACGGAGAATGGTTCCAGTAGGTCTCGTTGTGCCTGCACCGATGGCCCGTTTTGGCGAAATTCGAGATCTCGTAACGATCAAATCCGTGTTCGCGGCATGCCTTGAAAAGACCATGCGCCATGGCCACAACCCTGTCCTCGTCCGGCAGCGGCAGATGCTTTGCTTTCCCGAACGGCGTGTTCTTGCAGATTGTCAATTCGTATGCGGAAAGGTGACGGATGATTTGGGCTGAAAACAACGCGTCAAGAGAGTGCCTGAATGATTCGATGGTCTGATGGGGCAAACCATACATGAGGTCAGCGCCGATTGATTTGAAGCCGGCAAGGGCCGGCGATTCGAGCGCCCGCAGCGCCTGCTCCGAAGTATGGGGTCTGCCGAGGTATCGCAGCTCATTATCGTTGAGCGACTGTATCCCGAATGTCAATCTGGAGACGCCAATCGACCGCCAGAAATCCGTTTTTTCCTGTGTGAACGAATCAGGGTTGCATTCGATTGTCCATTCGACATCATCGGCAACATTCAGTTGTCCGATGAGCGATGTCTGTATTGCCTGCCATTGAGTGATGGACAAGATGGACGGCGTGCCGCCGCCGAAAGAAATGGTCTTTATGACAGGGTCTTTAAGGCCGAGATCATTTTTGACAATCAGCCACTCTTTCGCCAGCGCAGAAACAAAGTTGTCGGCGAGAATGTCATCATGTGGAATCGAATAAAAATCGCAGTATCCGCATTTCTTGACACAGAAAGGAATGTGTATGTAGAGTGATATGTCCATAATTAAAATATCTGGTGGGGGCACCGCTTCGCGTTTCCCCCTGGCCCCACGCCTCCTCGCCGCGCTGCGCGCGTCTGCGGGGTCTCGGGGCACACCCCCTCCAGCAAAGGGGCGCGCCTAAGTCGCTCGCTTGACGCTCGCGAAGCGTCGCCCCTTCGCAACGCAACCTCTAAGGAAGATCCCCCTCTACCTTCGGCATCTCCCCCTTAACAAGGGGGAGAGTCTAAAATTGCAGCGCTGTAAATCGCCAAGTGTTTGGTGGCCTGCGGCAATCACGTTCTGCGCGCGCGTTAGGCCGGACCGGAGGTCGTGCTGGAGCACGATGCCGTCCGGACCCGCCGCGTAGCGGCATAGGGCCGTGGCGGCCCGAGGCCCGTGGCCGAGACCGGAGAAAGGGCCGACCCGAGCGTAGCGAGGGAAACGCCCATATTATTTGTCTAGGAAGGAAAGGAGAATAAATCTGCAAATCACCCGCATTTCGAATACCCGCATGTCTTGCACACGGCGCATCCTTCCTCGTGGACAAGGATGGTGCCGCACTGCGGGCACTGCGGGCAGAACCCCAGGTCGAGGCCGGTGTACTTGATTTTGGCGGTCTCGCCGCCGGCGCTGTCGCTCTTGCCTTCGAAATCCGCAATACCCTTCTCCAGCACGTGGCCGATCGCGTCTGCGCACGAAAGGATCATCTCGCCTTCCATCCAGGTAGGGATGGGGCAGCGGATGCCGCGCAGCTGCTCCGCAATCGACTTGGGGTCCACGCCGGCGCGCAGGGCCAGCGAGATGAGACGCGATACCGCCTCGGAGTTGGACGCGGGGCAGCCGCCCGATTTTCCCATCTGGGTGAAGATCTCGCACAGGCCCACGCTGTCCGCGTTGACATTCACATACAGGTTGCCGCACCCGGTCTTGGTCTTGTAGGTGCGGCCGTGCGTGACCGCCGGACGCGGACGCGGGTGAATGGATCCCGGGGCGGCCACGGAGGCGTCGATCTGGACCGCGCCCTTCTTGGCCGACGTGCCCGAGGTTATCACCTGGTTCTTCCTGGTGCCGTCGCGGTACACGGTGACGCCCTTGCATCCGAGTTCGTATGCGTAAAGAAAAACCTCCTCCACGTCCTTGACGGTGGCCTCATGCTTGAAGTTGACGGTTTTCGACACGGCATTGTCGGTGTACTTCTGGAACGCTGCCTGGATGCTGATGTGCCAGCGCGGCTCGATGTCGTGCGCCGTGACGAAGATGTCGCGGATGCGCTTGGGAATGCCGTAGATCTTGCCCAGAGAGCCGGAGAAAGCCACCATCTTCATGAGTTCGTCGGAGTAGAATCCCTCATCCTGGGCGACGCGCTTGAACTCGGGATGGACTTCAAGCAGGTGCTGGCCGTCGAGCACGTTCTTCTCGTAGACAATGGCGAACAGCGGCTCGATGCCGCTCGAAGCGCCGGCGATCATGCTGATGGTCCCTGTGGGCGCGATAGTCGTAACGGTGGCGTTGCGCACCTTGAGGCCGCCCTCGCGGTCGTATATCGAGCCTTTAAAATTGGGAAACACACCGCGCTCCTGCGCGAGAAACGCGCTCACGCGTCGGCCTTCTTCGCTGATGAACTTCATCACCTGCTCGGCCATGTTGGCCGCAGCCGGTGAGTTGTACGGAATGCCAAGTTCGATGAGCAGGTCGGCGAACCCCATGACGCCGAGGCCGATCTTGCGGTTCCCCTTTGTCATCTTTTCGATCTGCGGCAGCGGGTACGAGTTCACCTCGATGACGTTGTCGAGGAACCGCACCGCGGTGCGGATCGTGTTGCCGAGCTTGAGAAAGTTTATTTCCTTCTTGCCGTTGGTTTCGGTTATCATGTGCGCAAAGTTGATGGAGCCGAGGTTGCACGATTCGTACGGGAGCAGCGGCTGTTCGCCGCAGGGATTGGTACTCTCGATTTCGCCCAGCTGCGGCGTGGGGTTGTCGGCGTTGATCTTATCGAGGAACACGATGCCCGGCTCACCGTTCTTCCAGGAAAGCTCCACGATGCGCTTGAACACCTGCGATGCCTTGAGCTTGCCCACCGGCTCGCCGCTGCGCGGGTTTCTAAGGTCGTATTCGCCGTCGCGCTTGAGCGCCTCCATGAATTCCTTGGTGATGCCCACCGAGATGTTGAAATTGGCAAGCACGCCGTCCTGTTCCTTTATCTCGATGAAATCCATGATCTCCGGATGGGTGCAGTTGAGGATTCCCATGTTGGCCCCGCGCCTTGTGCCGCCCTGCTTCACGGTCTCGGTGGCGATGTCGAATACCCGCATGAAGGACAGCGGCCCGCTCGACACGCCCTTGGTCGATTTCACCATGTCGTTCTTGGGGCGGATGTGGGAAAACGAGAATCCGGTGCCGCCGCCGCTCTTGTGGATGAGCGCGGTGTTCTTGACGGATTCGAATATCTCGTCCATGGAATCGCCCACGGGCAGCACGAAGCACGCGGAGAGCTGCTGCAGCTCCCGGCCAGCGTTCATGAGCGTGGGGGAATTGGGGAGAAAGTCGAGGTCGGTCATGGTGTTGTAAAACTTCTCGGTCCAGATGTCGGCGTTCGCGTCGGCGCTGAACTTCTTCTCCGCCGAGGCGATGTTCTCCGCAATGCGGAAGAACATTTCCTCTGGCGTCTCGGTCACCGTACCGTTGTCGTCCTTGCGCAGATAGCGCTTTTCGAGCACGACCCGCGAATTGTCGGACAGCTTCACTTTTTTCTTGAGCAGGCGGTCTTTAAGGCAGTCGCCTTTCTCTTCGGCTTCTGCCGGCGCGCTCGGACGAACCACTGCCGACTTCACGGTCCTGTTTGCGGTACCAAGGGACATTTCTGATGACATTCTGCCTGCTCCTTCGCATTGAGAATTTCTTTTCAGCCCGCATTTGTTTTTGGAATACGATCAGCAAGAGGGCATGTTTCTAAAAATATGAACGGAAATGGTTGCGGTCAAGTCAAAAAAGAAAAGACCACCACAATATATGGTATAGACTTTGCTGTCGCCCACAAAGATATTGTGGTTTGGGGGGCGGACAAACCCTAAATCCGGGAAGAAATTGCAAACAGGCAAATTCCTGTGCTGTCTTCCCAATGTTGTATTTTATCACCCTGCCTGTTTTTTAACAAAGAGGAGAAACGCCCATGTCCGAAAAACTCGAGAAGAGCACCCTTGTGGATCTTTCCGGCCGCGTCGACAACCTTCGGAGGTATCTTTGACGTCGACGAAAAACGGAAATCACTGGCCGAATACGAGCTTGACACATCAAAAGAAGGTTTCTGGACCGACAATGAAAAGGCCCAGGCAACCCTCAAGAAGATAAAGCCCCTCAAAGACGTCATCACGCTGTGGGACAAGACCAAGAAGGACAGCGACGACATCCTCGAACTGTTTGCGCTTTCTAAAGACGACAACGATCCGTCGGTGACCGCGGAGCTTCTGGAGCACGCCAAGGCGCTTGAAAAGGAAGTCTCGCATTTGGAATTCGTGCGGAAGCTCTCCGGCGAGGACGACGACAAGCCCGCCATTCTCACGGTGCATAGCGGCGCCGGCGGCACCGAAAGCTGCGACTGGTGCGACATGCTGTTCCGCATGTACTGCAGGTGGATGGAGAAAAAGGGCTTTTCGTACACGGTGCTCGACAGCCAGCCGGGCGAAGGCGCGGGCCTCAAGAGCGTCACCGCGCAGGTGAACGGCGACTATGCTTTCGGCCATCTCAAGGCCGAAAGCGGGGTGCACCGGCTCGTGCGCATATCGCCCTTTGACGCGAACGCCCGCAGGCACACGTCGTTCGCC
>DATFYJ010000463.1:0-4266 GCA_035315105.1 Chitinivibrionales bacterium | reverse complement strand
TGGAAGTTACTCCGCCTTCACCGGCGCCGGGTACAACACGGCGGTGAAGATGTATCCCTACAATGAGCCGGTGGGCGTAAGACCGCCGGAAAAATCGCCTTTTGTAACTCATGGCGCGGGCATCACCGTGCAATCATCGGGAATTTCCTGTTATCTCGTCAATCCCGGCGCATCGTCGCTCGCTCTATACAGGGTGAATGGAAAGCTTGTTGCCGATGTATCATCGATGGTTCGGTCAATGAGCGCAGGGCGGGTATTTATCCCCTTCTCCAAAATCCGCTGCGCATGTGGCGCCTATCTGCTTGAATTCAATGACGGGAATTTTAGGACAATGAAATTCGTTACAGTTTCCCGGCAGTAAGAAAACAGATAGTGCAGACATCCCCCTTTTTCTTTATTATATTAGGTGAATGATGAAGACAGGTACCCTGAAACCTCAGGGTACCTTCGGTGCAGCAAATGTGGAAGATGATTTTCACTTTGTTAATCGATTAAAACCGATAAGAACATCATCAAAAGGGGGAATCTCATGCGGTCCATCACTCTAACGGCTCTTTCGTTTTTGTTTCTTGCTGTCGTCTTTTCCGTCCCGCAAAAGCTGCATGCGCAAACCATTCCCCAGCCCGGCGAAAACTTTTCCGCCATCACCAACAATGGCATGTGGACCTGGTACGGCGAACCAAAAGCCGTTTACTACGAGGGAGTTCACCGGCGCACGTACATCGGCTGGAACACCAACATCAGCTCAGGGGCCCAATTCGTCGGCTACTACGATCACGATACAAAAACAACCGCCCAGGTCGAATTGCCAAGGCATTATCCCGCAGACGACCACAACCACCCGAGCGTGATCGTGCGGCCCGACGGCCGCATCATGATCTTCCACACCGGCCATGACGGCAAGGAAATTTCGGAATACATTTCCAAGCAGCCGGAAGATATTACCGCTCTCGACACCTTTACGGTCACGATCCTCGACTGGTGCTGTTACCCCAACGTCTGCTTCCTCAAGAATGAAGGGACCAAGGGCAGATACTACCTGTTCTTCCGCGACCTGAACCAGGAACCCTGGTTCCGTACCAGCGACGACTGGGGAGTAACATGGAGCAAAGAGCTTAATCTTTACACCAACAATCCGCACGGCTACAAGCCGTATTTCAAATGCGCCTCGAACGGCATTGACGAAATCCACATCGACGTCGAGCGCGAAAACCGCGCGGGCGGCGGCAACATCCCCACCTATTACATGAAATACAAGAACGGCTCTTTCTACCAGGCGAGCGGCAAGTTGATTGCCACCATGGCCCAACTGCCCATTGTCAACACCGTACTCGACACCGTGATATATCCCGGCGCCTACGGTGCCGGCGGCACGGTGTGGGACATCATGTACGACGCGAACGACAACCCCGTTATCCTCTACGATATGTTCTTCAACAACAACTCGACTCATGTGTACTGGTATTTGCGGTGGACCGGAAGCTACTGGTTTAAAAGGCCGCTGGTGAACAGCGGCAATAACATGGGCGTCGCCGGGCAGCAGTTTTGTGGCGGATTTACCTTCGACCACGAAAACCCGAACGTTATTTACGTGTCGCGCCAATTGTTGAAACCCAGCGCCACCCCGTTCAACCTTGCGGACACAAGCTTTGCAAATTACAAGAAGATCGCCCTGACGAATTTTGTGACCGTCGATTCCGGGTTCGAACTTGACAAGTGGACCACGGCCGACAACGGCCTCACCTGGGACTCGGTCGCCATCACGCGCGGTTCGGCCGCAAAGAATATCCGTCCCTGCGTGCCGCGCGGCCACATCGACAGTATGAACATCAACCTCATCTGGCTCGACGGCACCTGCACGAGCATGGGCGGCACGGGATACAATATGGCAGTGCGGATGTATCCGACCGACCGGACCGTGGGCGCTGCCCCGTTGCCGGTTGCCGCAAGATTCGCTTCGTCGTGCCTCGGTATCACGGGCAAAGGAATCATCGTCAGTCTTGTCCGGCCGTCGGCATCGTCGCTGCGTATTTACGCGACGAACGGAGCACTTGCCGCCGATCTCACGCCGGTGATACGGAGCATGGCGGCTGGGACGGGAACGGTGCCGCTGTCGGCGCTGAGGCTCGGCAACGGGACCTATATTGCAAGACTTGACAACGGGAAATACCGGGCCGAAAGCAATATCGTCATCGTACGATAACTGAAACGCGGCGGGCCGCCGCTTTTAGAACCGGCGGTCCGCACATCATCGCAGTCAAGAGATTATCGATCACACCTGCTCGGCCGGGAAGAGGAGCTTGTATGCGCAATAGGATTCCTGTCCTTTTGGCGGCAGTTGTTGCGCTGTGCCTGTCTGCCTGGGCCCAGCCCGAATTCTCCCCCGACAGCATCATGGGCGCGTGCAAACGCGTGGCAAAGGCGCGCCTGAAGTCCACCCAGGACAACGGCTGGCAGGGCGGCACGTACTACGAGGGCGTGATGGCCCTGTACTACATGACAAAGGAGAATGGCTATCTTGACACCACAATAGCCTGGGGAAAATACCACAACTGGATTTCATCGTCCGGCGATTCCGCGCCCACGAATTCGGACAACGTGGGATGCTATCAGGCATACCTCGAAGCGTACATGCAGAACCCGCTCCCAGCAAACGCAGGCTGGATCGCGGCTCCTATCGTGTATGTCAACAGGAACACCTACCAGATCCAGCCGTCGTGGCCCATTGTCGACCAGTATCATATGTCGGCCGCCAATTTCGTGCGCGTGGCCGCGATCAACCACGACAGCGTAATCCTCGATTCACTGTACAAATTCTGCACCACGATTGCAATGCGGCATTACAACGTGAAGGACAGCCTGTTCAACAGCAACTGCAGCGACACGTCCCAGCCGCGCGACGCCTACTGGGGCCGCGGATGCGGCTGGGGCGTGATGGCCCAGGCCAGGATACTCCAGATGCTGCCGAAATACCATTATTCCGCGCCCTGGTACAAGGACAAGCTGCGGGCGGTGCTGTACCGTTTGCTCAGACTCCAGAACCAGACCGACGGCATGTGGCGCAGCGACCTCATCAACCACCCGGAATGGAACAAGGAAGCGAGCAGCACCGGGTTTTTCGCGTTCGGCTATTTCTACGCCATCCGCAACGCAATCATCGACAGCGCGACCTACATTGGTCCGGCCAAAAAGGCCTGGAAAGGACTGCTCGATTGCATCGGCGTTGACCCAGCCCAGCCCGACCTGATCGGCTGGTCCCAGGGCGTGGGCGGATCGCCTTCCAACAACTTCGGCATCACCAACCACGACGAATACACCGAGGGCGGGTTCTTCCTTGCGGGAAACGAATTCTACCGGCTGCTCACCGAAGGCGTCGACCGCACGGCAACAGGCGTGTCGAACTATCATTTATCAACCACCGCCGGTGTTGCCAGGGGCGCTGCCAGTAGGTTGCAGCTGTTTTCTTCCGTAAACGCGCGGATTTCGGTCCCCGCCGGCGCACGCTTCTGCGAAGTTTACAGTATAAGAGGACAGCTTCTGTACCGGCTGACGATCGCGGTGACGAATAGTGCACAGACCGTCGCCCTTCCCGAAGCGGTTCGGCGCACCGGGCCTGTTGCAGTGAGGTTCACGGGTCAATAGGGACATTATTGCTCATAAAGGCCGCCATGCCCTTGCGGCTTCGGCCCGAGGCATCAAGATAGAAAAGGCCCCGTTGTCAAGCGGGGCCTTTGTATTCTTAATACACCGAATGCCGGGTTTACCTGAGGATGAATTTCTGTTGATGGACCTGACTGCCTATTGTCACCCGCATCAGATACACGCCCCTGAGCGTTGAAGGAAGCGTCAGGCCAATCGAAGTGCCCGACACCGAAGATCTTTCCAGTCTGTAAACGAGCCTGCCGCTCATGTCGACCACGGCAATCGAAACCGGCCCATTGGGCCTTGTGCCGAATTCGACCGTCACACGGTTGCCGCCAAGGATTGTTATCTTGAATTCTTTGACCGCGTCTTTGACGGCGGTTCGCACGGGCGAATACTCGAATATCGCGTTGTTCGCAGGAAGCACGGGAGCGTCGGCAGGTACCACGAAGATCTCACTGGGCAAAAGCGGCGGGACCCCGCCCGCCTGCCAGGTAAGAGCATCGGCCGCGCTGAGCGAATCCTTTTCAAGAGCAAGAAGATCCATCTTATCGTCCACGAACCCGAACACCCCGCCGTAGTTCCCGGTGTTGCCGGAGAGATTGTACTTGCAGGCCCAGATGA
>DATFYJ010000462.1:0-6935 GCA_035315105.1 Chitinivibrionales bacterium | reverse complement strand
GTGTATACGAGCTGGCGCGCAAAAACAGGCTTATGGCCATTCTCGATCCCGTGTTTTCCCTCGACGGAAAGGACATCGCAAGCCGGGAAACGCATGACAAAGCCCGTGCCTGGTCGCGCAAGCCCGGCGTGTATCTCAACAAGGCTCACCTTGCGCTCCGGTCGGGCCGCGGCAACCATACCGCACGAAGCCTTTGCAGGGCGGCGTCCTCCACCATCGCGGTGCTTCCCGACAACAGGATCGCGCTTCCCTGTTTCCACCACGCGGCCGCATTTGTGCCTGTCGGTGAATCCCTGGCAGAAGCCTTGCGTGGTCCAGGCCGCGGTGAATCGATTCGGCGCCAGGGCGCGTACCCTTTCTGCGAAGGCTGCCATATCAACTGTTATTTCGATCCGTCGTACACAGCGACCTTCAGCCGCCTGACGCTTGTGAGCCTTGCGGCAAAGGCGTCGTATGCCTTTATGAAATACGTGGTGTATCGGAGGAAATTCCCGCGTAATTTGCTGTAATAATGAAGAGATCTGGACGCCCCGCCGAAGACGGCGGCGGCCGAAGGCCATTGGGGCGGTCCGGCAACACGAGGCGAATAGCCGAGCCTGGAGGAGAACCGACCCGAGCGTAGCGAGGAAAACGCCCATTTTCATTGGATTGTTTTAAGATAGGCGAAATCTCCCCCACCAGGATAGTATTCGATTCAGACACGCATTCTATGCTCCTCCTCAGTTTCGACTTGCACTTTTCTTGGCAGAAATACTTATATTATAGGTAGTATGGCCTGATCGCCCCAGAGCGGGCGGTTGCGCCGGGAAGAGTTCGCGGTTTATATAGTCGGTTAACCGGGGGGAAAGCAGGCTATGAAAACTCTCTGGCCGTTATCGCTTGTCTTGTTTTTAGCGCTTCAATTGCGTGCGCAGCAGTATCGCTTGGTGAGGGAAGCCCAACTCAAACCCCGCAAGCGGGTTGGTCCAATCACCGTTTATTTGCTTCTCGCAATCCTCTCTCTGAATGCTGCGGTCTTTTCTCAGGGCATAACCAATCTCGGCGAAAATGTCAATTACTGGAACAAAGGCAATACGCCGGTCTTCGTTGCCGATTCTCTTTATATGGGGGCGCCGTTTCTGCGCGATACGACAAAGCCTCTGGTTGTCACCTATCTCGGGTCGCAGGCCTCTTGGCTGGGGTATCTCTATTTGATGGTTCCAAGCGATACCGGGTCAATAGTTGCGACTGGAGGAAAAAGATACACCCGGATTTTTATCATGACGAATCATGAAGTGGTTGGAGCCGCAGGCCTTCCGTATAATCAAGTAGACTTAACGAACGCGGCGCAGGGAAAGATCCACAACCTGGATACCGTAATTTTCGATTACCAGACCTATTGGGGGTCGGGACATTGGACGGATCCGCACAATCCCAACTGGGCTGATACTATCCCGGCGCCTTACAACCTTGGGGCGCGATACTCCGGTCCAAACCGCAGTCCGCTGGACGTTCCTGCGTGGGTAGACAACGACCGTTTCTGGAGCACCGACATTTCTACGGCCTTTCCCAATAATCAATGGGGCGCGGTCGGCAACAACTATCCTCAGGGCCGCAGGTGGTGTGTTGCGGGGTGGGTTCGGTTTGAGAATCTGAATATAAATTCCGATACCGCGGAATTCGGATTTGAAGATGAAAACGACGTCAACCCTGGCGCCGCTCTTGGGTGGAACGGCGCGGGCGACAAAAACTTCAACGATATCGTGTACCATGTCACCGGCCTCTACATCATAAGAGGGCCGGGGTTTCTGCAGTTGTATTCGAAACCAGGCGCTCCGGGAGCCAATAATCCGGCGCTTGGCGGGATCGACAGCGCGACCGCAGGCCAACCATTTACGATTTACGCGCACGTGTTCGACAGCCTTTACAACTGGGTTCCCTCCAGCGACAGCCTCGTGACCTGGGTCATCACTTCAGTGGATTCGGCGGGGAATCCTGTCTTGACCACGCTGAAGGGTAGTTCGACCGGGTTTCTCACACCGCAACAAGCTTTCGGCTCGGTCGTCATCACCGCCTCGTTCAAAGATCCCAATCATCCCAACAAGCCTGCCATCACCGTGTCGGTCAAGGTGTACATAGGGCCCGGCCCGGGAACCCACATCGTGATCGAAGCAGACTCGCTTGCCAGGAAAACGCGAACCGACAGGCCCGTGGGCACCATCACCGTCGACAGGACCGCTAACGTCACGGTCTACGCGGTGGTGCGCGACACCTTCGGTAACTTTGTCAGCTTTGCAACCACTGCGGCGTGGTCGACCGCCAGTCCGGCCACCGCCACAGCCTCGCCGCTCGCCACCAAACAGTGGGCCGCGAGCATCGCGGAAAAATCGTACGGCAACACCACGCTCACCGCCTCCGAACCCGGGCTTACCCCGGGCACGGCGCTCATTGCGTGCACCGGCGTGAGCGGCCCGGTGCCGGTGACGGCCACGCTGCTTGACACGAACGGCAACGGCCACCTTGACAGAATAGACATTGTGTTTCCCGATTCGGTGAGCCTCGCGGCCGCCCTGCCCACGGTGCAGCAGTGGATCCAGGCCATGAACATTGTTTCGGACGACGGCGGCGCAAAGGTCACGCTCACCGCGGTGTCCATGACCTCCGACGGTTCACGCACCATCCACGTGGTGCTCCAGGAAAACACCGGCAGCACGCTGGAAACGGGCTGGACCTCGGCTACCATAACCCTCTCCCCCGCGCCCGTGACCTTAGACGGCCGTTCGGCCTATGTCGCGAACATCATCGACGGCGCGGAACCGGTGGTCAAGAGCGTGTGCTTTGTGCCCACGCCGAACTTCGACACCCTCCGGGTGATTTTCAGCGAGCCTGTGGCAAACCCCCCGACTCCCATCGACCAGAATTCTATTATCGCAATTGTCAACACAAAGGACGGCTCCACGGTTCCCATGAGCACGGCAACGGTGGTCAAGCTGTCGGACAGATACCTGTACATTTTCCCCGGCAGCACGCTGTCGGGGCTCGACAGTGTCGTGGCCGGCGCGCGCTCGTTCAACTTGGAACTGTGCGGCGAGGTTTCCATCGTAACGAACCAGATTGCCGGGGGAAACCCGTTTAACCCGCGCACGAGCACTATACCGTATCAGCTGCAGGGAAGTTCCGGCATTAAGACCGGCACGCGAATCGAGGTTTCGCTCCTGCGGGCCGTGGAACAGGACCTGCAGAGCGGGAAAGTGCGCGCGACGATCACCATTCTCGATGCCGTGGGCAACGTGATCGTCAACAAGAAAGAAATGGACATCGACCAGACCAACGTCCGGCTGTTCTTCATCTGGGACGGCAAGACCGGCTCCGGGACATTCGTTGCGCCCGGCACCTATCTCGCGCGAATCAACCTGGAAGATCTTGTGCGCGGCCGTACTCAGATGATACGCATGAACATCGGCGTCAAGAAGTGATGCGCGGAGCAAAACCTATGAAGCGGACCCTTGTTTCCATTGCATTCTGCTGTGCCGCGGGGCTCTGCTGCACGGCGATGGCGGGTCAGCTCGTTGCAGTTCCGTCGGCCGGGGCGGGCACCATCGCGCTGGCCATGATCAAGGCCATGGCCGGCGACACGGTGCTGGTCGCCAACGGCGCCTACACCGGCAGCGTCATGCTGAAATCCGAGGTCGTGCTCAAGTCCGCGTCGGCGTTCGGCGCCGCTCTTGACGGAGGCGGAAAAGGCGCCGTGGTTACCATGGGTTCCAATGCCACGCTGTGCGGATTCGAGATTCGCAACGGCACGATCGGGATCCTGTCGTCGCATGGCGGCAACGCAATCCTTTCGTGCCGGATCACCAACAACCGCGAGTCGGGCATCATGTGCGTCGGCAACGCCCCCCGCATCGAAGACGACGTCATCGTGTTCAACGGCGGATCGGGCATCCAGGGCTGGAACCTGAGCGCGATAAACGCGGCGGTCAATCACAACACGATAGCCTACAACATGAACAACGGCGTGGCCCTCGGCGGGAATTCGAACATGATCCTGGAATGCAATATCATCGCCTTCAACCAGAACGAGGCGGTAAAAACGCTCGACCTTTCCAAAATGAGCATGACGAACAACGATTTCTTCAAGAACGGCCGTACGCCGAATGCCCAATCGTCCAACAATTTTTCGCTTGATCCGAAGTTCACGGCGCCCAGGGAAGGGTTCGATTTCTCCCTGGCGGCCGATTCTCCCTTGGCAAGCACGATGTCCGGCGCAAACGTTTCTATAGGAGCCCGTTTTCCCCACTAACCTCAGGATTGGAGCAACCGTATGACATTATCTTCGCGCACGCGCACCCTTCCCTGCTTTCTCGCGGCGTTCACGATCCTTGTGTCGTCCACGGCATGGCCGGCCGAATCCATTTCCGTGCCGTCGGTGGGCGTTAAAACCATTGCCCAGGGAATGATCAGCGCAAAATCGGGCGATACGGTCTGGGTTTCCGACGGCGTCTACAAGGAACTCGTCTTTATCAAGGCAGGCGTGGTTTGCGCGGCGCGCAACCCGCTCAAGGCGATCATCGACGGCGGCGGCAAAGGGACCGTGGTCACGCTCTCCTCCAACAGCGTGCTCGACGGTTTCGAAATACGCGGCGGCACCATCGGCGTGTTTTCCAAGGACCCGGGCAATACCGTTATCAACTGCAGGATCATCAACAACTGGGGCACGGGAATCATCTGCGTCCGGCATTTGCCGAAAATCGAAGACAACATCATTGCGTTCAACCGGTGGTCGGGCATCCAGGGATGGGACATCCGCTCCACCGCGGCCACCATCAACCACAACACGGTCTGTTTCAACGGCAACAACGGCATCACCCTCGGCGGCAGCTCCGACGCCATCATCGAAAACAACATGATCGCGTTCAACGAGCGGCTGGGCGTCAAGCTGTCGCAGAAATCCGACCGCACGAAACTGTCCAAGAACGACCTGTTCGGCAACCTTGCGGTGAACCGCATTGTTCCGGCCGACAACTTTTCATTCGACCCCAAATTCGCCAACCCGCGCACCAAGCTTGATTTCAAGGTGGCGGTTAACCAACCGTGCTGCATGTACGGGTCGGACAATAAGATTCTCGGCAGCAGGATATTGGGGGAAGAAAAGAAGCAGGGGGGAATGTAATAAGAAGTTGGCGGTTGACAGTCGAAAGATAAAACAAGACAGAATTAACGGTTGGTGCGAGAGGATCGGACCAGCCGTTTTGTTTTGGGGATTGGATTGTTGACAAGAAGAGAATAAAAAATTGGGCGCCCCGCTGCTTCGCAGCGGCGGCCCTCCTTTCAGGCTCGGCTTATCAGCCTCGTTGCCGGACCGCCCCTATGGCCTTCGGCCGGGGTCGGCCGGCAATGCGCTCTAGCGCACCTTCCAGTCCTGCCTGGCGCCGGGCAGAGGGACAATGCCGAGATTGTCTTTTCCCTGATGTTAAGTAACTGTGGCTGTGCTAATGCCCTGCCACACAATTGGAAGGTGATCTGGCCTGACTATCTGGCCACAAAGGTAGCAAGTGTGTATTGATATAGTATTCACCCGATCCCTAAAAATCCTCTGGGCTTGAGCATATACAACATCTTTGCTTCACAACTGCAGCTCCAAGGGTGCGCGCAACGGGTATTCCGGTCTTGCTACAGGTCCAACCACGCCGCACCCCGCGAAGCTCCCAAAGCCATTTTAGTTTTTTCATCTATCAGGGTCACCGTAAACGATCCTAATTATTCGTAATGCGTCCACATCCTCAGCACCTTCACCGCCTTCTCCCGTTTCAGTACTTTTCATTCCGCAACTAATTTTCTCATTTCCGTCCCCGCGCCTGAAAAAAACTTCACAACGTACACTCCCCTTCCGATCCCGGCCCCGCCGCTGGTGCGTCCATCCCAGGAAATCACGGCATGTCCGCCACTCACTTCAGCGCTGCGAACGTCGGTCCGATACAACTCCCTCCCCTGCACATCACACACCGTCACCAAATAGTTCCCTGCGCTTCTGTAGGCATTGAACTTGAGCATGCAGGCTCCTGAATTGCCTTTTGTCATTCTGAACGTCACTACAACACCTCCGAACAAGCCTTCCGCCTTCACCGAATACAACGCTGCATTCGCCGGAACCAGTTCAACAATATTCGGGTGGTCGCTCAGCGCCAGCGCAACTGAGTTCGCGTTTGCAAATGTTTGAACCGCCGCCGTCCCTGTTGTCGGATCATACACCTTCACCGTCGGGAAACTCGCCGCCAGGTTCACCGTCACACTGTTCGATCCACCCGCAGGCCTTTCATTCCATACAACCAGTTCATAAACCCCGCTGTTTTTCTGCATCAGCAGATCATGCACGGTCGCGGGCGGGTTCGGAATCGAATAATTGACCTGTCCCGGCGCTGAAATGCTCCCGCTGTCCGCAAGGATCGTGGTAAGGTTGTGAAGATAGGCGCCGGATGTTTTGGGGGTATAATCCGTGTTGAACAGGCCCCAGTATCCCTGATTTGGATCGTCTCGCAACATGTAAATGAAGGTGTAGCTCCAGTTTCTCTTGAAAGCAGCAAGATAGAGATTGAGAAACATTCTTGCCTGCTGCTCTTCCGTGAGGCTTGTCGCGTCGCCGCTGGTGGTCCAGCCGGTTTCCGTGGTGACCCTCGGCAACGAGATAAGCTGGCTGCTGGTGTAACCGTTGAAGCCTGCGCCCCACCAGGTGTGGCCGTATTCCACGTACAATCCGTCCCAGTCGCCGTTCAGGGTCGGGTCCTCCGCACTCCAGCACACATTGTCAACGAGCTTTCCGCTGTGGCCGCAGACGTAGTTGTGCGTGTTGGCGTAGTCGGCATAGACGGTCCCGTCCGACATGAGGGTGCCGGCGCCGGCGGGAATGGCAAGGAACTGCAGCCCGCAGTTGTCCGGCTCTGACCCGCCCGCTTCGC
>DATFYJ010000461.1:0-3584 GCA_035315105.1 Chitinivibrionales bacterium | reverse complement strand
CTGTCCACCGGTGATCCTGCTGCGGGCACAGTCCGTTGCGGCCGCGGGGCCGCCTTTGCAGGTCCGAGCATGGCAGCGAGGCGCTGTTTTTCCGCTTGAGGCAGTCCCGCCTTTGCAATGACCGCGGCCGCATCCGCGCTGCTCATTTTTCCTTCGAGCAGGCCGCGTAGCGCCGAGAGTGCGGTTGAAAAGGCCGCGCACAGGGGCACGTTCTGCGCAAGGGCATCGGAAGAAAAATCCTTCATCGAGCGCACCGATAGTTCCACGTACAGGGGCTTTTCTCCGCCCGTCAAAATATCCGGCACGGCGCCCGACAGCACCACGCCCTTGCCGGACAAAAACTCGTTCCACTCCGCGATGCGCACCTGCTGCGGATTCTTGGATGTAAACCCCAGGTCGGAGCACACGAGAATGTTCCAGCGGTCCGGCCGGGCGGCCGGGGACATGCCCGGCTGCGCAATGCCGAGCGTCACGTTAAACGATTTTATGGGAGACTGTTTAGGTGGTTTCACTGGTGTTTACCATTGCGGATTGCGGATTGAAGACCGGCCGGGGGCTGATCATTTCGCAATCAGGAATCATTCAACCATCAATTTTGATGGCGTGAAAATCAAAACGGCTGCTGTTAAATCATTCTATTTGATAGTAAGCAGTCCAAAAGAAGTGTGGTACAATCACCACTAATCAAGAACCCCCATTGTGCCCGATATATGTTGCTCTGTAATATATGATATTTGCTATATTTATAGGCACTAAAATCTACGCACATCAGCTTCGTGTCAGATATTTGTCTCCCGCATTTTCCCATCGCAGGATGATGGCCGACGCGGCGTGACGCAACACCTTCGATCAACCTTTCTCCCCCTAAGGAGCGCTTCGTCATGAAGAAAAGACCCGTGTGCCTTATCATCCGCGACGGCTGGGGACAAGGGAAAAGCGACGACACCAACGCGATTCACGTCGCCGCCACGCCCTTTACCGATGCATACCTGGCGGCGAACCCGCACACGCTCATCCAGACGTCCGGGCTCAGCGTGGGGCTGCCCGAAGGATACCAGGGCAACAGCGAGGTGGGGCACCTCAACATCGGGTCGGGCCGCATCATGTATCAGAGCCTCACGCGCATCGACAAGTCGGTTTCCGACGGCGACTTCTTCACCAACAAGGCATTCTGCGGCGCCATCGACGCGGCGAAGAAGCGCAAAAGCACGCTCCACCTCATCGGCCTCATCCAGGAGGAAGGCGTGCACGCGGTGACGCGCCACTGCATCGCCCTGCTTGACCTGTGCAAACGGCGGGGTTTTTCCAACGTGCTCGTGCACGCCATCACCGACGGACGCGACACGCCCCCTAAATCGGCGCGCGAACACCTGGCGCTTTTGCAGGGCGGCATTGACAAAACAGGAATCGGCAGGGTGGCCACGGTGATCGGAAGATACTACGCCATGGACCGCGACAAACGCTGGGACCGCACCGAGCTCGCCTACCGCGCGCTCATGCAGGGCCAGGGAAAGGCGGTGGACAGCTGGCAGGCGGCCATCGACGACGCGTACGCCGCGGGCGAAAACGACGAGTTTGTCAAGCCGCGGCTCATCGATTTTTCCGGCATCGGCGCAAACGACGTCATTGTCTTCTTTAATTTCCGGTTCGACCGCACGCGCCAGCTCACCATGGCGATCATGGAGCCGACGTTTTGCGACTTCCCTGTAGTCAAGCACTCTATCCATTTTGTGGCAATGACCCATTACTATGACAAAGGCAACTTTACGGAGGCATATCCCGAGATCCCCTCCACCAACATCCTCGGTGAGGTGCTAGCCAACAGCGGCCTCAAGCAGCTCCGGTGTGCCGAGACCGAGAAATACGCGCACGTCACGTTCTTCTTCAACGGCCAGCGAAACGATCCGTTCCCGGGGGAAGACAGGATACTCGTCAACAGCCCCAAGGTGGCCACCTATGACCTCAAGCCGGAGATGAGCGCCTTTGAGGTGCGCGACAAGCTCGTGGCGGCTATCGCATCCGACAAGTACGACGTGGTGATCACCAACTTCGCCAACTGCGACATGGTGGGCCACACCGGCGTGTTTGATGCGACCGTCAAGGCTGTCCAGACCATTGACACGTGCGTGCACGACGTGGTGGAGGCGGCGCTCGCCAAGGGCGGCACCTGCATTGTTGCGGCCGACCACGGCAACGCCGAGCAGATGAAGCTCGCCGACGGATCGCCCATGACGTCGCATTCGGTAAACCCGGTGCCGCTCATGCTCATCGGCGCGGGAAAGGCAAGGCTTCGCGACAACGGCAGGCTCTGTGACATCGCGCCCACCATGCTCGAGTTGCTGGGCATTGCCAAGCCGGCCGAAATGACGGGGAAATCGCTTATAGTCAAATAGTTGACAGTTTACAGTTAACAGTTGACAGTTAAAAGATCGAGTCCATTTGAACAGTAGTAGTTTCATTTATATTTTCTCTGTGGTCTCTGCGTCTCCGTGGTGAAGTTTTTTCCGTCCGTTCAACCAAGGGAGCGGCCTTGAAAATCGCGCTGTGCCAGCTCAATCCCATCACCGGCGACATTGCCGGAAACACGGCAAAGCTCATCGCAACGGTCTCCTCCGCGCCCGCCGGCATTGATCTGTTCGTGCTTCCCGAGCTGTTTGTCCAGGGATATCCGCCGCGCGACCTTCTGGAACAGCAATGGTTTCTGGATCGCGGCATGGCCGCGCTCGACGATATCCGCCGGCATTCAAAGACGGTTCCCGCCGCGGGAATCCTTTTCGGCTTTGCAATGCCGAACAACCGTCCCAACGGCAAACGGCTTTCCAATTCGGCCCTTCTTGTTTGCAACGGCGACATCGTCTTCGAGCACGCCAAGTCGCTTCTGCCCACCTACGACGTGTTCGACGAATCACGGTATTTCGACGCCGCCCCCGGCCGCAGCGTGTGCGCGTTCAAAGGCGAGCGTCTCGGCATTACCGTATGTGAAGACGCATGGAACGACCCCGCCATGTGGCGGAGGCAACTGTACGATTTCGACCCCGTGGCCGACCTCGCCGGGAAAGGCGCAACAATCCTCGTCAATCTTTCTGCGTCGCCGTTTTACATGGGAAAAGAGAAGATTAGATTCTCTCTCGTTAAGGCACACGCTGCGCGGCATTCGCTGCCGTTCGTGTTTGTGAACCAGACCGGCGGCAACGACGAGCTCATCTTCGACGGCAACAGCATGGCGGTGGATGCCTCGGGCGGCCTGCGCGCCATGCTCCCGGCATTCAAGGAATGCGTGACGGTGGTCGACACCGCCGCGTTCGGGCCCGTGCTTTCCGCGCCGCAGCTCGACACCATTGCATGCGCGCACGACGCGATCCTATGCGGGCTTTCGGACTACATTTGCAAATGCGGATTTTCAAAGGCGCTGGTCGGCTTGTCGGGCGGCATCGACTCCGCGGTCACTTGCGCGCTCGCCGTGGACGCGCTCGGCGCGACAAACGTGTGGGGCGTCACCATGCCATCGCGCTATTCCTCCGAAGGCAGCGTAGCGGATTCACGCAGCCTGGCGGAAAACCTCGGCATAAAGTTTTCCACCATTC
>DATFYJ010000460.1:0-9126 GCA_035315105.1 Chitinivibrionales bacterium | reverse complement strand
CAGAAGCTTTGGCAGATGCACTGGTCGTCCGGATTGCGCGAAAGGCCATTGTCGTTGGGCGTCTGCCAATTGACTACCTGCGCCCACGCCTTGACGCTGTCGAGGTACCGCTGGTCTTTGGTGAGCCGGTATGCGGCCATCACGCCGGTCATGTAGGCGCCGTCGTCCCAGGTCCAGTGCGAGACGAACCCGTCGCCCAGTTTCTGAATACCGCCCTTGAGGCGATAATTTACGACTTTTCGGGCTATCGAGATGATTGAGTCGGGAGAAAATTCGTCGGGAAAGGCGTATTGAGCGAGTAAAATGATTGACAGAATTGCGATTCCAGAATGCGGGTGCGGCCTCACGATTCCCCCTAAGTGATATTATAACCTAAATATAATGATTTTCCTAGAAAGCACCAGGATTGAAATGTAGAGAGTCGGGCGCTTCTCTGCGAACGTTTAAAGACAAAGCTGTCTTAGCGTCGCCGTTTGCGCAAGCATGTACCTTGACTTAATAGACTTCCCATGCCGCGCGTCAGGTTGGACTGAAGGGTGCGCTGGAGCGCATTGCCGGCCGACCCTCGCCGCAGGCGACTAGGGCGGTCCGGCAACGAGGCGAATAGCCGAGCCCGAAAGGAGAACCGCCGCCGCCTTCGGCGGGGCGCCCAGATCTTCTCTTGAGTTTTGAGACAGGCTGAACCTCCCCCGCTAAGAAAATTCCTACTCTGCAATTACAAATCTCGAACTCGCAATTTCTTTCCCGCTTGTCACCCTGACCACATATGCCTGATTTCCCGCGCTATGATTTTCATCAAATCGCCAGGTCACCCTGCTCTCCCCCGCCCCGCCGCGCGTTTCCCAGACCGTGCGGCCCTTCATGTCGCATACGACAAGCAGGTAGGGAGCGGGACGGCACAGCGAGACGAAGAAAACCGCCCGGCCCCCGGCAGCGCTTGACAGCCGCACTACAGCGGAGGAAGAAGCGAACCTGCTATTGACATTCTCAACCGCACCGCTGCCGGCGCCCACGAGGGGGTGCGGATAAGTGTAGGGTTTATAGTTGGGCATGGCACTGTTATAGAATTCCCGGCCCTCCTTTATGCGCCAGGGGTTCGTGCTGGTGACCTTGGCCAGGGCCGCGCTGCCGTTGACGGTGTTGTTCCATGCATAGGTGGGTTCGAGAACCTGATGGGGCCACGCCTGCGGCGTTATGCCCGTACCGTAGGGAGGCTCGTCCCCAGTGATCAGGTCACCCATCCCCCGGCCCCTCTGATCGATGCAGATCGTGGCCCTTAGGATCTTGAACGATTCTCCGTTGTCCCATTTCAACAGCGGAGCATGCCATGTGAGGCCGCTTGTCTTGAGCGTGTCGGCGGTATTCGAAATAATCAAGTCGCTCTGACCTTTGGTCAGGTTATGCACATGATAACCCTGCCATTGATCGGGGGTCCACGTTCTTCCGGCGCAGGTCATGGTTGTGCTCCCGTTTGCGCCCGTGCATACGCCCGAATCATAGGTGACGCCGTCGTTGACGTCGAAAGGACTCGTACCGTCGCATTTGCCCCATGGATCAAACGTGTCGTAATCGCGGTAGTTCTCAATTGAAAAGGCGCCGGGGAAATTGTTGGTTATCGTGTTGTTGAAAATGATGAATGTTCCGCCCCGAAGCTGGCCCACGTAGTAATACTCCGCGGTATCGTTGAGCGTGATCGTGTTGTTGTAAATTTCCATTGCCCGCATGCTTCGCAGCCGCCCCGGCGAATCCGTGCCGTGGTTGCTGATGGTTGCATTGAGGAGCGTGTTGTGGCGGAACACCGCCCTGCCGCCGCTCCAGCCGTCGATGGCCACGCTGTACGGCGTTGCGTTAAAGACATTGTCCTCGATGAACACCGCCTTTTCGGTGCCAGCGTACAGTGAGTCGGCCCATGAGCCGTCACCGTTCGCCTGGAGGTTCCAGTTCGGATGGAATATGTACATGCCAAAATGCCAGCCGAGCAGGTCAAAGGTATTGTGGTCGATGACGCCGAACGTTGATCCGCCGGTCGATATCCCGTTCCCGACTTCCACAATAAAATGCACATGGTCGATTCGCCAAGTGTGCGAGTATCCTTCGATGGAAATCATGGCGGGGTTGTATACGGAAGGATCAAGATTGGGATACACGGAACTGTTGAAGGTCATGGCGGTCACGCGCGTGAGCCCTCCCAGTTTTGTGGCGATGTCGAGCATGGTGCCCCTGGGGTTGCCGGATGCCGGCGTGGGGATACTGTCGATGATGATCGTGCTGTCGGCGCCGACGCCCCGAATCGTAAGCGCCTTGGTGTTCCACGCAGGCGGATTCCACGCAGTCTCCGTGCCCACACTCACGGTCGTTGTCCACGTGCAGGTACCCTTCGGAATAGCCACGGTATCGCCGTCCTGCGCAGCGTTGATCGCGGCCTGCACATCAGCAGATGAACAGCTTGTCGCAGTAACGGTTGCGGCGTCCGATCGTTCGCACAGCCATGCCGGCAAGAGCACCACCGCAATCACAGGGATCATGGTTGATGTGAAGCGCTTCATGGTTTCCTCGCTTGTTAAGGTTCCTGAACGAATGGCCTGCCGGGGCACCGGCAAACGGCACTACATATCCGACAATATACGGTTTTTCCGGGAATCTGTCAACCTTGACAAAACTGCGGTGCCGGTTCCGCATCACTGGATCGGCCTGTCTCTTTTGTGCCGCCTTGTCGCGACCCGGGCATCGTCCGCCCAATATCGTATTTATCAAGTAAGAAAAGTCTTGACTCCACAGGCCGGCGCTTCCTATCTTACCCATACCTTACACGCTCTGTTTCCCCGCCCGCCTGCGAACCATAGCCCAGGCAGGTATTCCGCAAAGGATTCTTTTCCATGAGTACGCCGACCTTTCCCCGTTCTCCCGTCCTCATCGTTGACGATGAAGACGATGTATTGCAGTCATACAAGACGACCCTCCGGTTCAACCGCATCGACAACTTCGAGCTGTGCAACGACAGCAGCCGGGTTATGGGGCTTGTTGACCGGAACGCGTACTCGGCGATGGTGCTCGACCTCTTCATGCCGCATGTGACGGGACAAGAACTGCTGGAGCGCATCCGGGAGAAACATCCCGACATCGTCGTGATCGTGGTTACCGGCTCCAACGACGTGAACACCGCCGTCGAATGCATGAAACGCGGAGCGTACGACTATTTTCTCAAGCCCGTTGACGACAGCCGGCTGGTGACGAGCCTGCGCAACGCCATCGAGCTGGCCGAACTGCGCCAGGAGAACAGCGCCCTGCGTACGCACATGCTCACCGCAGGCGTGCGGAAGCCGGAACTGTTTGCGTCGATCGTGACGGTGAGCGAATCGATGCGGTCGATCTTTTCGTATATCGAAGCAATTGCCGCAAGCCCCCGGCCCGTGCTGATCACCGGCGAAAGCGGAACCGGCAAGGAACTTGTCGCGCGCGCCCTGCATGCCGCCAGCGGACGCGGCGGCAAATTCGTGGCCGTCAACGTGGGCGGTCTCGACGACACCATGTTCTCCGACACGCTCTTCGGACACCGCAAGGGCGCTTTCACCGGAGCGGACGCCGATCGTCCGGGGCTTATCGAGCAGGCACGAGGCGGGACGCTGTTTCTTGACGAAATCGGCGCTCTGCAGGCCGCGTCGCAAATAAAGCTTCTGCGGCTCCTGCAGGAGGGAGAGTACTATCCCCTGGGTTCCGATTCGGTAAAGACCGCCGAGACCACGGTGATCGCCGCTACCAACGAGGATCTCGACGTGCGCCTGCGCGACGGCGCGTTCCGCAACGACCTGTACTTCCGCCTTCTCACGCACCACATTCACGTGCCGCCGCTGCGGGAGCGCGCAGGCGACATTCCGGTCCTTGCCGAACGCTTTGTGAACGATGCGGCCTCAACGCTCGGAAAGCCGGCTCCGGCCATTCCGCCGGAGGTCATGGCATGTCTGCGGCAATCCCGCTTCCCGGGAAATGTTCGTGAGTTGCAGTCGCTCATGTTCGACGCCGTCACCCGCTGCCAGGGAGAACAGCTCGATGCCGTGCACTTCGAAACCTACGTGCGCACGCATGGATGCAAACCCGGCGATGCAGGAACCGACTCGTCTCAACCGTTGGAGGTCCTGAAGGCCGGGGGCATTCCGAAGCTCAAGGACATTGAGGAGTACCTGATCGAAAAGGCTCTGGAAAAGACAGGCAACAACCAGACCGTTGCGGCCCAGATGCTCGGCGTGTCGCAGTCGACGCTGAGCAGGCGCACGAAGCCGGATGGCGCCTGAGGACCATCGGATGCTTCTCTTTTGTCAAGTTTCTTTTCTCCGCCGGGCCGCTGTCGCGGCCATTCTTGTTTCCTTTTTCCTGTCGTGTTCGCATCGCACACCGGGCGAGGTCCCCCGCGCCGTCAAGGGCGTCGTGGATCTCTCGGCATGGCGGTTCGATGCAAATGGCCCGCTGCGTCTGGACGGCGATTGGGAATTTTATTGGGCGCGGCTGGCCGGTCCCTCCGACCTCCTTGCGGGCCGTGAGCCTGCGCCGTCCCTGCGTCCGGTCCCGGGATTGTGGAACCGTTCCACCGCAGGGGCTCCGGCGTTCCCCGTGTACGGCTTCGCAACCTACTCGCTGCTGATCACCGGGCTGGAGCCGTCGGCGCCCCTGGCTTTGACGATCCCGGAAATGCATACCGCGTACCGCATGTGGCTTGACACCATGGAAGTCGCCTCGAACGGCATCGTCGCCGCAGACCGCGCGCATACCTCGCCTCAGTACCTTCCGCAAACCATCACGGTCTTCCCGCAGCATCACGAGGCCCGGCTCATCGTGCAGGTCGCGAATTTCCACGGGCCCTCGGGAGGCATTCCCCGCAGCCTCATTGCCGGAACGCAACACCAGATAATCGACCGCGCGCTCGACCAGCGGACATTCAATGTCTTCATGATCGGCGCGTTGCTCGTGATCGCGCTGTACTTTGCGGGACTTTATGCCATGGGCAAAAAGGAGCCCACGCTTCTCTTCCTGGGCGTATTGGGGGCAGTGCTCATCGCCAAATCGCTCGTGGTGGGCGACCGCCTCCTCGTGCAGATTTTCCCTGCATTTCCGTGGGAGCTGCTGCAGAAGATCGAAATCATCCCGATGTACCTCGGCGTGGCGGTGTATGCGAACCTTATTTATGCCCTGTATCCCAAGGAGACGGGACGGCGCATGTTTTTGCTGATTTTCTGGGCCAGCATTGCAATGGTAGCGCTTTTGGCGGCGCTCCCGACCCAGGCGATGTTTGCGGCGCATTCGCCCGCTGAGTATCTGATCTCCGCCGCCGCCCTCTACGGGGCATACGCCCTGGTGCTTGCCATAATAAGAAAGCGCGACGGCGCCATCGCCATTGCGCTGGGATTCCTTTTCCAGCTCGCCGCCATTATTCAAGACACGCTCAATGAGAAGGATGTCATCCAGTCAATTTACCTGGCGCACGCAGGGCTCATCATCTTCAGCCTCTTTGCGGGCAGCGTAATCAACCGCCGGTTCATCAGGGCCGAACAGCGGGCGCGCGAGCGCCAGGACGAGCTGGCCCACATTGAAAAACTCGCAACCATGGGCACCGTGGTCGCCGGCGTGGCCCATGAGATCAACAATCCCAACAACTCCCTGCATCTCGACGCGCAAACGCAGCAGAAGGCCCTCGCCGGCCTCTTCACCCTCATTGACGAGCAGGAAACCGATCTTGGGGACGCAAGGATCGGCGGTTACGACTATCGCGACCTCAAACAGGACATGCTGTCGGCGTCCGAGCGGATGATCCGCAACTCGCAGCGCATCACCCGCATCGTGTCCAATCTCCGCGCACTGGGCAAGAAAGACGTGCCCATGGACGAAAACATCAACCTCAACGCCACGGTGCTCTCCGCCCTTGACGTGGTGGACCACGTTGTCAAGCGGTCGACCCGCGCGCTAAGGCTTGAACTCGCGCAGGGAATTCCTTTTGTCAAGGGGAATACGCAGCATCTCGAACAGGTCGTCATCAACCTCGTGCGCAATGCCTGCCAGGCGCTGCCCGACATGGACGGGGCGGTGACCATCACCACGGCCTTTGACGCGGCGCAACGCCAGGCTTCGCTTACGGTCGCCGACCAGGGATCGGGCATGGACGAGGAAACGCGCAAGAACGCCCTTACCCCCTTCTACACCACCAAGGGCGTCGAAGGGACCGGACTGGGTCTTTCCATTTGCAAGAACATCGTTACCAGCCATGGAGGCACGATATCCATTTACTCCGCACCCGGCAAAGGCACCACCATTCGCATCACCCTGCCGGTGACTCCCGCGCACGTGTAGGTGCGGCGCCGGGGCGCGTCACGCATGTAAAAAATTGGGGTCAAAAAGTGCGGTGGTTCTTTACCCGGGGGGACGGCATTTTTCGCCCTACCTGACGTTCACCCATCGATATATCTGCCGCTGGCCAGCATCACCAGTGCTTACAACAAGATAGGTTCCCGATTTCAAAGCATGCAATTTTTCCCGTATGAAAACGGAAACATCCTGGGCGCTGCTTACACTGGCGAGTTTTTTTCCTGCCAGCGAATAAATGGCAATTTCCGTATGCAATGAACCCGTGGAACCTGGCATGGGGTACAATGCAGGTTTGTACGGGTTGATGACTCCCTGTCCTGCACGCTCCCAAATCGTTTTTGCAAGCCACGTGGTGTCTTCCTGAAATCCGGCCGGAACTTCCACCCAGAGAAATGGATTCTGGAAATCAACCACGGAGGTGAATGAAGTGTCGGTACTTTCAATGAGTTTTAAACAAAGAGAATCTTTGAGATCGATAAGATATATGGACTCGCTTTTGTCGGGTTGGTACCAGGTGCCTCCGACAAGCCATTCCCTGTCCACACTCAGCCCCGAAACGGCATAATATGGATGGTTCGACCATTCAGGGTTGTGCCATTCCTTGCCGAATGCTTCACCAATCCCCTTTGTCGAGTCAACGGGGATAATGGTCCTCTCTGCAGGCGTATTATACACCCGAAGATCTTCGGCATCATACCGGGAAATAAACAGAAGCTGATGCTCCCCCCACGTTCCCAGAAGCGGATGAAAGCATTTCGCGGCCGTGATGGCTAATGAAGAAAAATCGTAATACATCATGGTGTTCGTGAAAATCCGGCTTGCGGAACGCGAAGGGTTGCATGCGCCGACCGTGACAAAGGTGTCGATATTGGTACCATTCTTTTTCACTCGCATGGTGTGAATCGGCTGCGGCAGTCCGGTGCCGCCCTGCAGGTCGAGCATGAAGGCGTTCGGTCCGCCATCCCAGGCGGAATTCAAATACCGGTTGTCCCACGAAAGCCCGCCATAGTAGCTGCCTCCGTTAAAAACAACTTCCGCAGACCCCGGGGATTTGCTGACGATTTTCTTCTTTACCGTCTGTCCAGTTGTATAACAGTAGTTCTGAGGGCATGCAACACTTGTCGCGTAGACAATTTCCGGCGTATCGGCAGAAGTGTTTTGCACAAATCGGGGGACATATGCGGTGTCCGCCACTTTAACCGCAGTGCCGGAAACCGCCAGCTCCCGGATCCAGGCGGTTGCCTTTACCTGGCTTGCAGAGGGTCCTTCATGGAAATCCCCTGTCTGATAGGCTATCCAATTGCCATCCGAAGATATGACGGGCAAGTATGCCGGACCGGTGAGGTTCATTTTCGAAATTTGCGGCGTGGTCGCGGAGAAGTCGACAAAGTAAAGCGAGTCCCCGCATGCAAACACGACCTTGACCTTGGCGGTGCCGCACAGGGCGGCAAGCTGACTTTGGGAGGCTGTTATCCGGGCCTTGATTTGCGCATGCGAATAGGTGATACAACAAACAAGCGCGGTGATGAAAAGGCACTTACCGGGAAGTTGAAAACTTGTTTTTCTTTTCATTGTATTGGTTGATTAATGTTTTATCTACGGATTTTTGATCCGGAAATAACAATCCGAATAATCCAGGATTCCGGGACTGTTGTAATTGGAGATTTCAATCAAGCATGAGTCGGTTACGCTGCTGACCATAGTTACGCCCTGTTGCATGGAATCGGGAATAGTAAAGATCAACGTATCGACAGCGGAGTTTCCTTTCAGGTATTTAGCCAATGGGCCGGACGGCGGCATCAATTCGTACCGCCCGATAATGATATTAAACAATGCTGAACCCGAAAGGTTGGACGCTACCAACACCGTACACTGCTGGCCAACATGAAACGTCTCACCGCCGTTGGGAGAAATGATCCGGTACACAGTATCAGCCGAATCCGGAGGATGAGGACAACCATTTGTCACCATGAGCGTCGCGCCTGCAGACGTTACGCTCCCTTGGCTGTTCGTTACGACCACGTCGTAAGTTGCGGCATCGGTGAGCGCGACCGAAGCGATGATATAGCTCGCGTTAGTGGCGCCGGTTATGGCGGCTCCGTCCTTTCGCCACTGGTACGTAGGCGCAGGATTGCCGGTAGTGACAACCGTAAACGTTACGGACTGGCCTGCTGTGACTGTCTGCGACGCCGGCTGCGTGGTGATTGCAGGGGCCGCCACCGGATTCGTAGGCGTCTTGTTGCAGCAGCAAAAAATGCTCAGCAGAAAAACACCGGTAAAAATGAGGCGCCGGCTCGCGGAGTCCCTTACAAAGGCAAAGACATTACTTGGCATCAACATACCCCCCCAACGGAAGAAATAATGCGCAGTGCACCACTATCGTTCGACAACCATGCGCGTCATGACTCCGTTCAGGGTCACGGAATAATAAACACCCGGCAAAAGTCTTTGCATTGTTACGACCTTCGACACAATGCGGCCTCTGACATCAACTATGTAACTGCCCCGAGTCGGAACGGCACCATACTCCAGGCGGTTCCCGGGCAACGGTGTGATGGCGTTCTGTGGTGGGTTATAGCCCGTAATAGCTACAGCCGCAAAGGACAGGAGCGTATTTCTGCCCACCGGGGTCATGGGTTTGAGAATCCTGTACCAGGTGTTGGTGGGGTATTGAACAAGAAATATGGAGCCCGAGTCCGACATATCACTATCAGGAGGCGTAGCACTATTTGGAAGTGCATTTCCATCACCCACGATGTAGTTAGTGTCGCTCGT
>DATFYJ010000459.1:0-4245 GCA_035315105.1 Chitinivibrionales bacterium | reverse complement strand
GCCCGAAGCGCCGAAGCCTTCGCCCTCGAACACCGTTCCGTCTTCCAGAGCCAGTATGCCTTTCAAGCGTCACCTCTTTGCCGGTTATCAGTAGTTAAAATCCTGGCAACTATTTTAATCCTGTTTAGCCTGATCAATCCTGCCAATCCCGGTAAAAAAAAAGACACCTACCCTTTTCGTGGTAGATGTCTTTTCGGGAAAATCCGGCTCTTTGAACCCGGGACTCCCGGAGGCCATACGCCTCCGTGGAGGAGAGAAGAGAAAAAGGCCCGGCACGGTAGGAGAAGATTGAAAACATGCCCGGCGTTTTTCCGCATTTTCTAAATCCCTGCACCTTTCCAGGTACCCGACGGCACCCCACATTTTGGATGCACGCTCTCTTTGCAGTACAACATTTTGTGTTTTAGCCCTCTCTTAAGCCTGTACCAAAATAATGTTTTCGGGCATTGGAGTCAAGCCGGGAATGTGAGAAAAATTTAAGAGAGGCATTAAAAAGAAGTTAAGATTTAATTGGGCGTTCCCCTCCCCGTCGACAGGCTCGGGGTCGGGTCGGTTCTCCTTCCGGTCTCGGGCCTTGCCCTCGGGCCGCCTCGGCCCTATTCCGCATGGCGGCGGGTCCGGGCGGCATCCCGCGTTGGCGGGACCATTTTTCCAGTCGCCCCTAACGCGCGTCAACGGAATTCTATTCAGTCAATTACTTCTTCTCGGGCCAATCAGAATCTTTAGGGAGGTTAATAGCCAAAGAATCTGTCCTCCAACTTTCAACTGTCAACCTTTAACTTTTTTGCTGTCGAGCGACCATTTCCCGCCGCCATTTTCCTCACGTGCTTCTTTGTCAACCCAAGAAGCTTTATCATCTCGTCATCCGCTTCTATCCCGTTTCCTTGCGTCGTGAGGTAGCCGCCCGAGATATATCCGTTTGCACCGGCGCAAAAAATAAGGGACTGCATCGGGCCAAGGTTTTTTTCCCTGCCGCCGCAGACCTTTATGGTCCTTCGGGGATGAGCGAGCCGGAACATCGATACGATCTTGAGAAACTCCAGCGGCGACTCCGACGCCGGCGCGACCCTTATGCCGGGGATAGGAATAAGAAAGTTCATTGGTATGGTGTCGACATTGAGCGCCCGAAGCTCCAGGCACAAGGCCTTCCTGTCTTCCCACGTCTCGCCCATGCCGAATATCCCTCCGCAGCACACGCGAAGGCCGGCCTTTTGCGCTGCGCGGACCGTATTCACACGGTCATCGTACCGGTGGGTCGACACGATCGAGGCGTAGCACCGCCTGCTTGTCTCAAGGTTGTGGTTATAGCACGTCACGCCCGCTGCCTTGAGCAGCCGGAATTCTTCTTCGGAAAGAATACCGAGTGAAGCGTGTTTTTCTCCGCTGCATTGTTTGAGCGCAGCCGCCACCTTCTTGAGTTCGGCGGGGGTGACTCGCCTGCCGCTGGAAACCACACAAAATGCGAGGTTCTTCTCCGCCGCTGCGCGGCTGGCCGCGACTATTTCCTGTTCATCAGCCAGTTCCCTTATCGCAACGTCCGCGGTGTTATGCGACGATTGGCTGCAGAACGCGCAGTCCTCGGAACAATTGCCGGACTTGATATTCATAAGAGCGCACGGATCCACCGTTGCACCAAAAAACGAGTTCCTCACCCGGTCGGCGCAGGCGAAAAGCAGGGACAGGTCGGCCACGGGCCAGGCAATGACGGTATCGAGATCGACGGCCGTAATGGAATCATCGAGCGACTTGCGCAGCAGATCGTGCGCTTTTTCAAGAAGGTTCATAGGGTGGGCAAAAAAATAGCTGGAGGGCGCAAATTTGTCAACCCTGCAAAATGGAAATGCTACAAGGGCGAGCCGTCGGCCTTTACCACGAAACTAAACGTGGTCGACGGCGTGTTTTCTTCGCTCTCGACCCAGATCCTGCCGCCCATTGCCTCAACCGCCATCTTGCAAAAGGTGAGACCAAGTCCGAAATTGCCGGTCCCGGAGCCCTGTCTCGTGAGATACACGCTCGCGAATTTGTCAAAAATGTCCTCCCGGTGGTTGCGCTCCACGTACGATCCGGGATTGTGGATCGCGGTCTTGAATTCCCCGTTCTCTTTCTGCTCGAACCTCACCGTGATCTTTTCGCCGGCCGGCGTATACCTGATGGCATTGACAAGGATGTTGAACAGCACACGCGCGAACAATTCCTTGTCCGAAACGATCCGGTATTCTCCGGGGTGGGAGTATTTGGCGTCAATTCTCCGTGAAGAAGAGGCGATCTGAAGACGGAGTGGGCTCAAGACTTCCTCCGCCGCCCGATTCACGCAAAATTCTTCCTTGACTACAGGATATGTCCCCGACTCAAGTTTCGCAACGCTGAGCATGTTGTCAATCATTGATTTCAATTGAACTATGCCGGCGTCACCCGTCGCGACCACGCGCCGCTGCGCTTCGGTAAGCGTATCCGGAAGGTACGTTTTTGAAATTTCCCACGCCCCGACAATGCATTGCAGCGGGCTCTTGAGGTCGTGGATGAGAATCCCGAAATAGAGTTCGTTGAGCCGGGCCATGTTCTTTTTGGCTATCACTTCGGGGATCTTCTTGAGAAAATCCTTTTCGTCAAAGGGTTTGGTAAGGTAGTCGGCCGCGCCCTTCTTCATGCTCTCCAGTCCCATGCTGAGCGAATCGTGCGAGGTGAACATCATCACCTGCACATGTTTGAACCGCTCGCGGATCTCCGGCAGAAGATCCATGCCTGATTTCCCGGCCCCGAGATTGATATCGAGAAGAACGACATCGGTGTCGGGGTGTTCCTCGAGAAACTTCATTCCTTCGGCGCCATCGAGCGCGTAGTTTGACGTGAATCCCATAGTCTCGATAAGGCCCGAAACGCCGATGCATATCGGCAGATCATCGTCGATAAGCAGGAGGCTGGCGCGGGGCGCTTCACCGGCAGAAATCATTGCGCTATTCCCTTTTGTTGGTGGAAACCGAGCATGCGGCGGTGGTACAAATCCTTGGAATATATCCTCATGCCCGTGTTTGATAAAGTACAATCTGCATGACGGCCGCACAAGGTTTCAGAACAAATCATTTCAAGTACTGGATCATGTCGCTGTGCGTCATTATCTATTTTATTCCACAATACAAAGATTCACCGTCCCGCACAGGTGGGCAGTCAACATGGATATTGACTCATACAAAAAGGGCGACTACACCGTCTTCCGTTTCAGGGAGGACGTTGTGCTCAATTCCGACCTGGCTGATCTCAAGAAGCGCATCGAGCGGCACCTTGCCGAAGGCGCCACGAACATTGCAATCGCCTTCACCAGGTCTTCTTACCTTTACACAAGGTCGATCGCGATGCTCATTGCCTGCCTGGAGATGATCAAAGACGCCGGAGGCCATCTTGCGATCGTGGAAGCAAACAACGACATTCTCGATATTCTCACCGTGATCGATTTCGACAGGATGATCCGGATTGTCGGATCCGAAGAGGAACTCGTTTCGTCCCCTTCCGTTGCGCAGCCTTAGCGGGACAAATCAGGCGTCCGCACTCCCCGCATCCCCTGCGGAAACGTGGTGCCGTCATCATTTACCTTCCTCAAAGCAGGCAGACGCGGCAGATGTCGAACGGCAAAATACCGTTGCTCGACAGCCATGGTATTGACATTGTCCGTCCCGAATACTACAATAAATGTTCTACGAGCCGTTTCTTTGGAGATATGCAATCGCATTTCCCACGGCGGTTACACATTCACGAACACAGGACCACATGAAAAAGCTCCTTATCGTCGAT
The DNA here is from genome assembly GCA_035315105.1 of Chitinivibrionales bacterium. Lineage (GTDB taxonomy): Bacteria > Fibrobacterota > Chitinivibrionia > Chitinivibrionales > FEN-1185 > FEN-1185. Next base: position 459 of record DATFYJ010000459.1, on the reverse strand, counting down.
GACAACAGGGACATCAGAGAACTCGTCATTGCAACGTTTGACCCTGCCGAATATCGGGTTCTCGAAGCGGCCGACGCCATGCGCGCGATCGCCATTGCGACGGTGGAAAAGCCCGATTTCATCATCATGGACGTCATGCTCCAGGGCGGCATCAACGGCATAGAGGCGACAAGGACTATTAAAAACAATCCTCTCACCAAGAACTGCAAGGTGATAATCCTCACGGGAACCGATGAAAAGCAGGTTCAGAAGGAAGCTCTCAAGGCGGGGGCGGAATCTTACTTTGTCAAGCCGTTCAGCCCTCTCGACCTGCTTCAGCGCATCGACAACCTCTCGCTCGGCGGCGTCGGCGCATAAAGAAAGGACCGTCACATGCTGCTCCGGTCGGCGAAGACGCAAGCGCTCAAGAAGGAACTGGAGCTCGCGTCGTCGCAGTCCATCAGATACGCCCGCGATTTC
>DATFYJ010000458.1:0-2482 GCA_035315105.1 Chitinivibrionales bacterium | reverse complement strand
CTTCCTCCACGCCGGCGTTGTTCCAGATCCAGGAAAGTGTATCGCTTCCGTGCAATGCATCAACGGCTGTTTTCTTCAAGAACGTCGAATCCGGGGCCTTTGCAAACCAGAAAAGTGTGTCGGTCCGGGTTATGGTGCTCTGGAACGCGGCGGCGATTTTCACCGTGTCCCCTGCGCTTGCCGTGACAATAATCGGGCTCACCCTGGACAGTTGTATAACGGGACGCACGTACGACGGCGGCACGGTATGGACGGAAACAGGCGCCGAGAAATCGCTTGCATTGTTTCCGCTGTCGAGTGCCTTTACTTCATAGGAATAATCATGTGAAGCCATGTCGAGTATGGTGCGGTATACCGAGTCGACGAAGAATGTGTCTCTCACCGTGTCAAGCGCCACATAATTGTTGGAGGAGGAATCCTTTCTAAAGACAATATACCCGTAAAGGTCCGATACACGCACGCTGGTCCACGATAGCTTGACAACGCCGGAAACCGTGTCGGCGGCCAGTGAAAGCCCGACGGGCATCGGCGGGGCGCCCGCGGGATCGAGGGACAGGACCTTGTTCGGGAGCACGGTTGTCTGCCCGGACACCACGTTCACCTGGGAATCGATACTCAAGCTGAAGCCTTGCGCGGAGAAATACACCTTGTAATTGGTATCCTCCGGAACATTTGAAATAACGTATCCTCCGGTGTCGTTGGCTATTGCCATGAATGATGTGCCGGGAATAAAGCAGAACACCGGCGCTGTGGAGGCGCTTCCCAGCGTGACTTTACCGGCGATGCGGCCGGGCGCCTTCATTGGGATCTGGCCCAACCTGATGTAGTAAATCTCGGAATAATTTTTGGGTATGTCGTTCTTGATATCGCGGGCAAATGCCACCAGCCCGCCATTTGCTTTGCAAATGAGATTATAGGTGCCGCCCCTGAACAGGGAATCGATGAAAACGGAGAAATTGCCGTGAGCATCGCTGGTGTCGGTACCGCGGAGGATTGCGGTGGTATCAGCCGCGCCCATGGAATCTGAAATGAGGGTATCGAGCTTGACAATTGCCCCAGAGACTTCGTGCCCGCTTTGGTCGACAAGCACGCCCACCACTTCGGAACCCGATCCGCCGACATTGGCGATGGGCTGCTTGGTGCAATACAACACCACGGCAGCAAGGCTGCACAGCAGCACCCCTACCAAAACACGTGAGCGCGTCATATCGTTTTTACTGCGGCTTTGGTACGACGACCGGGTTGGACATTGGAAAAACATGAAAGTTTATATGGTACACCCTGTCGATGTCCTTGTCGGAACGAACGATTTCGAGAATCTCCCGTCTGAACCGCTTGAGCCGCTCCTCGATCTGCGCGTACCCTTCGGCCGAGCAGCTGAACGTGAGCGACGACATGCTCCGGCGCTCGCGCGGGTATCGGTCGATTGCCTGTCGCGCGAGCTCGGTGGTCGAAATTAAAAAGTTGGTTATCGCCAGGGACTTTGCATCATATCCCGTGGTGATGATATCGTCGACAAGCCGGTAGTACCCGCGCTCGTTTTTCTTGACAAATCCCATTTCTTCGAGCAGCGTCACCGCTTTTTTCGCTTCGGCCGGCGTGATGGCGGGCGACACTTTCTTCGCAAGCTCGGCGAAGTTGCCGTCGAACCTGTAAAAATTGAGCACCTCGCGCACCGCGGTGTAGTACCACTTGCTGTAAAATTCGTAGTGCTGCGCGTCGGTGACTTTTACCTTCGACTTCTTCGACGCGAGGATCTTTTCAAAATAATATTTCTTCTGGTCGTGGCTCTTTGCCTGGTCGAACATGACCAGCAGTTCGAAATACTCGGTCTCCGCGTGCTTCATCTTGAAGAGCTGCGCAAACTTAAATATAAATTCCGACGAGATGTTCCGCTTTCTCTGAACAACATTGATGAAGAACCCTGCCGAACTGAACCCGACTTTCTGGGCCATGTGGCGGTACGAGAAGAAAGAAAATTCCTTCTTCCTGTCTTCATACAGATCATTGAGCAGTTTCCGGTAATCGATGTACTCGTAAATGTCTATCATGACGTACTCTGTTCCTTCCAGAGGGCGGGTCGGCCTCTGATGCAAAATATACAGTATAGGGAAACCCTATTCAAGTGATTTTGGTAGAAAGTGTTTTCCTGTAGAAAACTTTGCCTGACATCCATCTTTGTAACTGGTTGTTTTATATGATGATTGAACCAAACTCGGCGATGCACGTGCTGCCAGGATCTGGTTCATGAATGCTGGTAATTCAATCGCGGGAATTCCGGAAGAATCTTCAAATTGACAAATAAAAAGCCCCGCGCTCTTGCGCAGGGCCTTGCAAACATTGCACTCAATAAAGGCCCGGCCCGGGGAACCCAAGCCGGACGTTGTTTCTACTTTGCCAACTTCTTGGCCAACTTCTTGGCGGCAGGAGTGGCGATTGGCGTCGCCGGCAGGGTCCAGTAAAGATCATCTATTTCTATGTA
>DATFYJ010000457.1:0-5000 GCA_035315105.1 Chitinivibrionales bacterium | reverse complement strand
CTGGCCCTGTCGCAGCGCATTCACCGGATGAATATCGAGCGTGTGTTCGTCATCACCGTCCCGCACATCACCGTGCTTCCGATCATTCGCGGCGTCGGCACAAGATCGGGCAAATATTACCCGTATTACACCAGGCCGTGGATCTGGGACTCCGACTTTGATCCGGCGCGGCATTCGCATCTGACACAGGGGGACATTGAGCGGATCGACGGCATCATCGATGAGTACAATGCGGTCATCCGGAGGTCGGCGGATGGGTACGGGTGGCATATCGTTGACTTTTGCGGATTCATGGATGAGAGCGCATTCGGGAGAAACAACGGGACGACCAGGGTGCCCTGGCCGCCGGAGGCGATAGCGGCCCTGCGCGACAACAAGGCCACCGGTTATCTGGTTGACGCGGACGGCAACGTGCATCTTGACATCAGGTATTTCCGGGGCGCAATTGACAAGAACGGTTCATTTCGCATCACTACCGGCGGCCTTATCGGGCTCGACGGCATGCACCCGACCGTACTGTTCTACGCCCTGATGGCGCACCATGTTTTGCAGGTAATGATTACAACCGGCGTCAGAGCGGAGGGGGGAAATATCCCGCGCGTCGACTGGGCGAGCGCAATATCCTCCGATACGCTGCTGATGGATCCGCCCGTTCTTCTTGCCGACCTCAAGCGGGCTGCAAAGCTGATGGCGGGCTCATTTTTCAACACCATGGAAAAACTCTGCTTCACGCCCAATCAATTGTCAACCCCTGCGCACAAGCCATCGTGATTGTCGGCGCGGTGCAGAGAAAGAAAACCTCGCCGGCCGGAGTGACGCGAGTGCCGGCAACGGGGCTGCGCTTTTTAGCCGCCAAAATCCAACTTCATTAATCATCACAGCGCCATTGACGTATTTTACCTCCATGAAATCCACTCCCCGCTGCTTGTCCTGTTATGTGGACGACATTGCCGGAGCGCTTGAGTTGCTTGACGTTCCGGAAACAGCGAAAAACAAGGTGCTCAAACGGTGTCTTTCGTACCTTTCCGGACATGGTGACACTGCCGAACCGCCCTCCTACACCATCACGCATCTCCACAGGATCCTCAAGCGCACGCTGGGCATGGATATGCTGTTTGCAAAGCTCAGGCGCGCCTGCCTCAGGGCGGGCATGGCGGTTGCCGCATCGGTGGAGAAGCGGGCGGGGAAACTGTCCGGCCTTGCGCGGTTCAGGTTTCTCGTGCGCTGGGCGGTTGCGGCGAACAGCCTTGACTTCCGCACCGCGGGTGCAGGCTACGGCCTCACCGCCGCTGCGGTGAAGAAGACACTCGATTCCTGCTTCAGAAGGCGTCTTGCCGTCGATCAAACGGCGAGGCTGTTCGCCGCGGCGCGCAGGTCGCGCAGGATTGTTTACATTCCGGATAACGTGGGCGAACTCGCGTTTGACAAGTTGCTGGTGGCCTTGCTCCGCTCGCTCGGGGCGGAGGTTATTGTGCCGATGCGCGGCGGCCCCATAACGAGCGACGCGGTGATGGCCGATGCACGGGCAGTGCGCATGGGAGACGCTGCCTCGCTCGTGATTGTTGCCGGGCCCGACACGCTCGGCATTTCATTATCGGAAATGAGCCGTGAGCTTTCCTCTGCGCTGTTGCATGCAGACCTTGTCATCGCAAAGGGCCAGGCAAACTACTACGTATTGTCCGAATACGGAGCAAGGTATCCGAAGGCGACCATCGCCTGCCTGTTTACCGCAAAATGCAACAGTGTCTGGAAAACCTTCGGCTGCAGCGGCAAGGCTTCGATTGCCGCAATCATCCAGAAAGGCCGCGCCGCATGAAACCGTTCAACCTGGCCATCGCGCTCACCCTTTCGCGCATCGCAATCGCGCCGTTTTTCGCGTTCTTTTTTATCCGCAGCTTTCACGCCGCATCTCCCGCGCTCTGGCTCTGGGCCTCCATCGGCCTGGCCGCGCTCATCGAGCTGTCCGACGTGCTCGACGGTTTCACAGCGCGGGCGCGCAACCAGGTTTCCGATTTCGGCAAGCTGCTCGACCCCATGGCCGACAGCCTTTCGCGCCAGACGGTGTTCCTCTCGTTTGTCGTGTGCGCGGGCCGCATCATCCCGCTGTGGATGTTCCTCCTGTTTCTTTATCGCGACGCCATCCTTTCCATTCTGCGCACCATGTGCGCCTATCACGGCACCGTGCTCGCGGCGCGGCGTGCGGGAAAGCTCAAGGCCGTGGTGCAGGCCGTAGGCGCGTTCGTGGTGCTGTTTCTGTGCCTCGGCATCGCGTGCAACGTCCCGTGGATTCCCAAAAGCATCTGGGGCAGGCATCCGGGGTTCTGGGTGATGCTCGTGCCGGCGGTGGTGACTGTGCTTTCCGTTTACGATTATGTCGTCTCCAACTGGGGCGTGGTGAAGGAAATGGCCGTGTCCCAGCTCTTCAAATAGAGGGCGTTCTATGTCGTCAAGGACAATTCAGGTTGCGCCGTCGATACTCTCGGCCGATTTCAGACACCTTGAACGCGAAGTGAAGGACGCTGAGGCGGCCGGCGCCGACCGCATCCACTGCGACGTGATGGACGGCCATTTCGTGCCGAACCTCACGTTCGGTCCCTTTGTGATTGAAGCCGTCAAGAAGTGCGTGTCGATCCCGCTCGACGTGCACCTCATGATTGCCAATCCTCAGAAGTACATCGCCGATTACTGCGACGCGGGCGCAAACATTTTGCTCGTGCACGCGGAGGTGTGCCCCGACCTCGCGCAGGTGCTTCTTGACATCCGCAAGCGCGGCGCAAAGGCCGGCGCCGCGGTCAATCCGGACATGGGGATCGAACCGCTCGTGCCGCACCTCGGGACCATGGACCAAGTGCTCATCATGACCGTGTATGCCGGGTTCGGCGGGCAGAAGTTCATGCCCGAAATGCTCCCCAAAATCGGCGCAATCCGCGACCATGCGGCGCGGCTCGGCCTCTCCCCGGACATCGAAGTGGACGGCGGCATCAACGCACAGACCGCGCGGCAGTGCATTGCATTGGGCGCCACCGTCCTGGTGGCCGGCAGCTACGTGTTCGGCGGCGAAAATTACAGGGACCGCATCGACGCGATCCGCGCCGCGGCGTCTTGACGCATGCGCTTGCGCGGCGTGATCTTTGCATTGGCGGCAGCGCTGCTTTCCGTCTCCTGTCTATGCTCAAAGAACCCTGTGGCGCCGGACGGCGCCAACCTGCTCGAACTCGAGACCGTGTGGCAGTACCTTAAAACGTACTGCATCTGGCAGGACAGCATTCCCCTGGCGCCCGACCCGTTCGTGTTCGACTCGGCCGAGCAGCTTCTCGCAAGCGTCAACGACACGTTTCACGGCTACAATTATACCAGGTACAAGGACGACACAACGGCCTTACCCAAAGCGGCACTTGGCAAGATCGCAGCCGGCGCGCCGGCGCGAGACACTACGGTTAGTATATTGCCCCTCACCGATTCCACGGTCTACTTGCGAATCTGGCCCGAGTTCGAAGATTCGACCTACTCTGGTTTTGTAAGCATGGTCCCGGTTCTTGCAAGATATCCCAAGATAATTGTGGACTTGCGAAACAACGGCGGTGGTTTGATTGATGCGGTGGATTCGATCATCGAGTATTTCCTTCCGTCGGGCACGCCCTACATCAGCGCAAAGTACCGGAAGTACGACGCATCCTCGCGCACGGCGCAGACCATTGGATGGGAACAGTGGACCACTGTTCACGACCGCACGCCCACGCTCGCGGGCTCGCAGGTCGCCGTGCTCACCAACGGCCTCACCGCGAGCGCATCGGAGATCCTTGTCGCGGGCCTCAAAGACGGCCGCGCTCTTGCCGGCCGCGACACGGTTGCCCTTGTCGGCGGGACCACCTTCGGCAAGGGCATCGGCCAAATCGTCATCTCGCGCACGTACCTTGGCAAACGCGACTTGAAGATCACGTTTCTGCGGCTTGACGGCTTGAGCGCAAGGACCCGGAATTACCACAGGCACGGCATAGCACCCGACATTCGGGTCGCGGACGCACTTGCGGAAAATACCGCGCTCCTGCTTCTGGAGCCGTCGGCAAAACCGCTTGCCAAGTCCCTCGTTGCGGCCGCGCCGCAGCCGACCCGCGCCGGAGCGTATGTCGTGGTCCCGGCCGATCCGGCAATTGAGAAATGATCATGCCGTGCGCGCCGCACAATATTGTGATTGAACCCGCGCAGGTTTTCTTGGAATAAGTATTTTTAACCTCCGTGGAAAAGATGCCCAACTCACCATCGCATGTTCCCGAACCCATCCTCGGCCTTGTGGGCGCGTCCGCCTATCTCCAGGAGCTGCGGAAGGAGATCCGGCGCGTTGCTGAGGGCGATTTTCCCATCCTTGTCCAGGGCGGCTCCGGCACGGGTAAGGACCTTGTGGCCCGCGCTATTCACGCCTGCGGCAAGCGGAGCGGAGGCAGACTTGTCGTCATCAACTGCTCCGCCGTTCCCCGGCCCCTCGAGGAAGCGGAATATTTCGGCTACGAGAACAACGCGTTCACGGGCGCGACCGTGACCAAGGAGGGCAGCATCGGCGCCGCCGACGGATCCACGCTGTTCCTCGACGAGGTGGCCGACATGTCGCTTGACATGCAGGCAAAAATGATCCGCTTCATCGACAGCGGCGCGTTCGTGCCCCTGGGTTCCGCCGCGCCAAAGAAGGCGGATGTGCGGATCGTGAGCGCCACCAACCGCGACCTCGAGGCGATGGTAAAGCGCCAGTCGTTCCGGCAGGACCTGTTCTTCCGGCTCAAGGGCGCGGTTGTCGCGACACAGCCGCTTTCGCGCCACAGGGAGGACATTCCGGCGCTTGTCAATTATTTTCTCGCCCTGCAGGAGGACCCGAAAATCCCCCGGCACATATCGCCCGCGGCGCTCCAGATCCTTGCGAATTACGCCTGGCCCGGAGACGTGCGGGAACTCAAGTACACGGTGGAAGTGTTACGCATGGCGAGCATCGGCATGAGGTTGATAAGCGA
>DATFYJ010000456.1:0-4433 GCA_035315105.1 Chitinivibrionales bacterium | reverse complement strand
CGAATAATACGGTCTGTCCGTGCCCACGTACGGCGGACGGAACACCGTACGACCCGAATCAGGCGGAACAGCGCCCACCACGGTCAGCACCGCCGCCGTTCTCAGAAGATTGCTCCTTACCATGCGGGTATCGGGCAGCGTCACATAAAGGTCAAGATGGTCCTCCCACGGCGAAGCCGGATTGGTGTCGCTCACTGCCTTGACAATGGAGGTTCCGGCAGCGGCGGTGTACGGCAGGGCCGGCACCAGGGTTGAATCAAAATCGTGCAGGGTAGCGTCGAACCCCTGTTTCTGGCCGGTCGACGGATTCACCTGCCAGCCGTTTATCTGATGCAACACCACCCCTTTTGTTTTCGCAACGGTAAAGTCCCAGAAGTCGCGCAAACGGTAGTCGGGCGTGATGGCGGTGACCACCACGGGCCCGAGTACCCACCAGTCGCCGTTGGCGAACTGCCCCACGGTGTATGGCTTGTCGAAAGACCAGGTGATTTCGTCCTGCGTCACATGGTCTGCAACGGCGGCAAAAGATACATGGGCCGTTGAAATTGACAGGAGCAGAAACAGTAATTTTTTCATGGTTCCCCCCACAACCGCCGTCCATCACCGGCCGCCTGACTTTGGCGGCGTCCCGCCCCATTCGGTAATATAAGGTTTCCTGGTGTTATTGTCAATGTAACGGGAAGTATAGCGGGAGGTTGATTATGTCCTTACCAGATGCGAACTACCATGTTCCGGCGCTCCTGTCCGGAAACAAGACTGATACCGTACATTCCGGCCGGAAAGCAGGCCCTTGACAGCAAGACCCGGTGCGCCCCGGCATCCCCGCATAACAGGCGTAGTTCCCTGCCCGAAACGCTCATCACCCTCGCCGTAAATGCGGCAGACGTGGAAAATGAAAGTTCAATGCCATCGGATACGTCTTGCACAAACCATTTCGGCAGCAACGATGATTGCCGGTGCCCGGGGGAGGTTATGGCGTTTTTTTGGCCTGGCGCATACGCAGGATACAGTTTTTCCATGTCGGAGATGGAAACGCTGTTGAGCGCCATAATTTGAGAGTAGTCAAAGGGTTTGCCGCTAAAGGACATGAGGGTGAGGTGGTAGGATGATTGGGACTCAACCAATGTCCCTTGCCTCGATGAAGCAAGGCTCACGAGTCCGTATTTTTGCAGATAGGCTATGGTGTCCCATTCATTACCGTACTGGTAAGGACCCGCATGAACCATGGTTTCGGTAAAAAGCGTATCGGTGCTGTACAACACTCTGTTGAATGTCGCATCCGAGGTGTCGCCGGGAAACATGGAATCCACGGCAAAAGGATTTATGATGCTGGAAACCACGGAAAGGTCAAGGTCACGCAAAGATGGAGCGATCGAGGAATCATGTATCGGTGTTGCAGTGCTCGTTCCAATGCCCTCGAATATGGGCATTTCCGTAACCGTGTTCGTTCCATCGACTACTGTCCTGACCTGCCCGGATGGAAGAATTGTAATGGTAACGATCCCGTAACTCGTGGCCTGTCTTATTTCACCCCCTCCCCAAAGTACCGACGTTGTCGAATAAGAAAATTCCCACACGTTCCCCGGCGTCGTGTCAACAAACGGGTGGATATAGGCGCAATACGCCGCCGTGAAAACCGCCGCTGCAAGGACAATCTGGAGACCGGTTCGATGGATCATGAGCGCACCTCCCTTTTCCTCACCGACAAATATATCTCCAAAGTACCCGGTGCGCAAGGCAAGAGGCAAGAATTCGTTTTCTGCCAGAAAACTAACTCGGCCGCCCATTCGAAAGGGATGTTCTTTTCCCACGTGCCGCTGTCGTACTCGACAGCGCTCTTGATGATCCCCCACCAAGAAAACTTGCAAGATTACTTTTGACTTCTTTTTTAGGTGAAGACCATTTTCTGCCTTGCATACCTTCCCGCACACGGCGCATTTTTATGCTAACAACAAACTGCAAAGGAGCATTACCCATGAAACCTTCCTTCACCCTTACCGCCACCTTTCCGGTTCCTCCGGAAAAGCTCTTTGCGGCCTGGCTGTCGTCTAAGGAGCATTCGGCCTTTACGGGTTCCCCGGCCAAGGTCTCCGCCAAAGTCGGCGGAAAATTCACCGCCTGGGACGGTTACATCTCCGGAACCAACGTGAAGCTGGTGAAAAACAATAAGATCGTCCAGCGTTGGCGCACCACGGAGTTTTCCGACACCGATCAGGATTCACTTGTGGAGCTTTCGTTTGAAAAAGTGAAGGCAGGAACGAAGCTGGCCCTCATCCACAGCGGAATTCCAAAGGGACAGCTTCAGAGCTACCGGCAGGGTTGGAAGGATTACTACTTTGCGCCCATAAAAGAATATTTTGCCAAAATAGAAAAGGCATGACCATGGCGACCCTTGGCGTGTGCGGCGACAACTGCGGCGAGTGTCCCCGCGGCATTGCAACAAAGACCGGAGATCCGGATATTCTTGAGAAAGCCCTTTCTTTGTGGATAAAAACAGGCCAGCGGACGGCCGGCACGCCTGCTATCTCCCTCTACTGCGCCGGCTGCGCGTCCGCAGGGCAGTGCGCGTACGACAACCAGCGGGAATGCGCCGTAAGCAAGGGCCTTGACAATTGCGGTTTGTGCGGCGACTATCCCTGCGCAATGGTAAATGAATCCTTCAAACGCTCGGACGACTTCGCCGCCAAATGCAGGAAAATCTGTTCAAAGGACGACTTTGAACAGCTCGAAAAGGCGTTCTTTATGAAACGGAAGTATCTTGATGAACAGCATGGAATTCAGATTGGCAATTATTCAAGCTAGCAATCTCATTTGATCGAAGTATTAATGAGTTGGAAGGGCCTGGCCCTCATACCAAGCTCGCGCGTTCGCTTTGAGCTTTTTGCTTGCTTCAATCCGCATTCCGCAATCATCAATCCACAATTCCCCAGGGGTGCCCCCACACAGATGTTTGGTTCTGCAACTGCTTCCACTGGGGGTGCACCCACGAGGGGGTAGCGGAGGACGCCGAAGGCGGCCATAGCGAGGGGGATGCTTCCCCAACATGAATATTCTTCTTATTTTGTAATTCCAATCAAGATACTTGCTATTCGCATTCGGCAAGATAATAAACGTGCCGCGGGTCAACGAAGTGGTCAAAGATCTCCTCATTGTGGGAGATCATAAGCAGGGCGGCTCCTTTTTTGCGGCGGTTGTCGAGGATGGAAAGCACTTTCTTGACGCTCAGGAAGTCGAGCCCGTTGAGCGGTTCGTCGAGGATGAGAAGATCGGTGTTGAGCGCGATGCTCCGCAGCAGGTTGAGCCGCTGCTTTTGCCCGCCGCTCAGCATCGCGACTTTCTTGGCGAGAAACCCGTCGGCTACCGTGCCCTCGAACAGTTCGGCCATCACCGTTGAAAGCCGCTGGGGCGTCATCTTTTCCGGCAGCGGCAGGCCGCTAAACGTCTCCCGCACCGACGCGGCAAGATCGAGCGATTCGTCTGCATGCTGAAACACCATGCTCGCCCTTCTGCCCCAGACCTTTGTCTCCCACACTTTCTTGGGCGTGCGCGCGTCAAAGCGTGTGCCGCAGAGGTTCATCGAAAGGTCCTGCGCCGCGTACAAGCCCATGATCACTTTGGCAAGCGTCGTCTTTCCCACGCCGCTCGGGGCCTTTACATACGCCATTTCCCCCTTGTGAGTAGCGAGATTCGCGGGCTGCCGGTGTTCGGCGTCCCGGAACAGGCACAGGTTGCGTCCGAACACCGAGAAGCGCGCGCCGAAATCAAGCACGGCCGCGCCCGCGTCCGCGCCCCCGGACGCAGGGGGAACCTCCTTGAGCCAGCTCAGATAGTCCTGAGCGGAAAAATCGACCACCTCCACGGCCGGCGCCGTAGGGGCGCGGCGCAACTCCTTGAGGTGAATGCGCCCGAGAAGCGGCCGGTACTTTGCGTACAGCTCGCTTATAATGGAATAATCGTGGGTGATGACCATCGCCGTAAAGGGACATTGCGCATATTTCTCAAAAAGCAATTCGAGGAACAGATTTCGGTAGTTATTGTCGAGGCTGCCGGTCGGTTCGTCGAACACGAAGAAACTCCGCGCATTCGAGCCTTTCCCCGCGGCAAGCACGTTGATCTTCTTGAACGCCATGGCAAGCAGCGCGCGCTGCTTCTCCCCGCCGCTGGGACGGTAGGGCTTTGGAAAAATGTCAAGCACCCGGCGGATCGCACGGTCGTCGGCGTTCTGCCACAGCCTGCCCACGATCTCTCCTTCGTTCTTGCACAGCCGCAGGCTGCCTTCGTTCAGCTGCTCCGCAATTTTCAAGAGGGAATTGAGGTGCGACGACGGCTCCTGGAACACGAAGAAACTGTTGTCGAGTATCTCGCGGGTCGCGGGATCGGCGAGGTACGCGGCATACGGCCTGCCGTTCACCGTAACGTCGAGCTCGTCCGGG
>DATFYJ010000455.1:0-7909 GCA_035315105.1 Chitinivibrionales bacterium | reverse complement strand
ATCCGTCGATTGCCGTGGTGACAAACATCGAAGAGGACCACCTCGATTGCTATTCGGGAATAGAGGACATCAAGGCCGCGTTTTTGCAGTTTGCCAACCTCGTGCCCTTCTACGGCGCGCTGGTCGCCTGTGTGGACGATCTGCACGTGCGCGAGATCCTGGCCTCCTTCTCCAAGCCGGTCATTACCTACGGAACGGAGCATGAGGCCGACTATTCGGCGCGGGATATAACGTTCACAGGGGGGAAAACTGCGTTTTCGGTGTTCAAAAAGGCCGAACGGCTCGGCGCGCTTGGGCTTGCCATTCCCGGGCTCCACAACGTGAAGAACGCGCTCGCGGCCTGCGCCGTGGCAACCGAGCTTGGCGTGGATTTCGAGGTCATCGCAGCAAGCCTTTCGGGCTTTGGCGGGGTGAAGCGCAGGTTCGAGGTAGTGGGCGAGAAACAGGGCATAACGGTCATCGACGATTACGCGCACCACCCGAGCGAGATCAGCGCGACCCTGTCTGCGGCCAGAAGCGCGGGTTTCGGCAGGGTGGTTGCGGTGTTCCAGCCGCATTTGTATACACGTACGCGCGATTTCCTGTCCGGGTTTGCTTCTGCGCTGTGCCTTGCCGACGAATTCGTGGTGACTGCCATATACAAATCGCGCGAGGAGCCCATCGCGGGCGTGAACGGCCGAGCGATCGTCGACGCCGCGGCCGCGCTGGGCTGCCGCCAGGCGGCGTATGTTGACAGAAAAGAAGACGTGCCGGCCATGCTTGCCCCGAAGCTTAAACGGGGCGACGCTGTGGTGGTGATGGGCGCCGGCGACATCAACGAGATCTGCAAAGGCATTCTCGAAAGGATCGCGCATGCATAGGCGGATGGGCGCGAACAAGCGCAGGATGCACGGGGAACGTCGGCATGCGGCCGGCAGCGCAATGAAAAAGGCGGCGGCGAGAGCGGCCTCCTTTTCCACCGCGGCCGTTATCGCGGTGTGCGTGTGCGGCGGGGCCGTGATCGGCGCGGTCAAGGCGGTTTCGTGGGTGAACCAGTCGCCGTTATTCACCGTTGCGACGATCCGGGTGGAAGGCGCCGTGCGCGTCGACCAGGCCGAGGCGGTGAGGCTTTCGGGCATCAAGCCCGGCATGCGCATGACCGCGGTGAATCCCCGCGCCTGCGAGCAGGGAATATGCCGCAACGCATGGGTGCGCGGCGCAAAGGTGTCGCGGCATTTTCCGAACACCGTGGTGCTGCGGCTCACCGAACGGACGCCGATAGCGCTTGTCAACGCCGGTCGCGTGCGGTACACCGACGACTGCGGCGTGCTGCTGCCGCTGTTTTCCTGCACCTATTCGAACCTGCCGGTGGTCTCGGGCCTGGGACGCGATTCGGCCGGATGCCTTGCCGGCGCGTCGGTGCTGCGGTTAAAACGGTTTCTTGACGATTGCAACAACGAGGCCCCGCTGCTGGCGAAAAGGATTTCGCAGATCGATTTTTCCCAGCCCGGCGCGGTGAGGCTGAGGATGGAGGATGTGGACGCGATGGTGGAAATGAACGACGCCCAGGCGCGGGTCGGGATGCGCAGGCTGGCGCGGCTCGCGGACGTTGCCGGGGCAGGACCGTCGGCGCAGCAGAAAAGGATCAACCTGTGCTACGAGAATCTTGCGTTTGTCCAGTAATGAGGTGAATTAACCTGTCCCGTCGCAGGGGCGGGATGTTTTCATACTTTTTCAGCGCGGAGGATGACCATGGAAGACAACACCTTTATCGGCCTCGACATAGGCACAACCAAAATCGCCTGCATCATCTCGGAGCTCGGCGCCAACGACGAGCTCAAGATCGTGGGCGTTGGCGTGAGCCCGTCGGACGGCCTGCGCAAAGGCGTGGTTGTCAATATCGACAAGACGGTCCATTCGATCCAAAAGGCGGTGGAGGAGGCCGAGCTCATGGCCGGCATCGACGTGGAATCGGTGTATGTGGGCATCGCCGGCGACCACATACGCGCGATAAACTCCAAGGGCGTGGTGGCGATCTCGCGCCAGGACAATGAGATCACCGAGCTTGACGTGGTGCGCGCTATCGACGCGGCCAAGGCCGTTTCGATCCCCATGGACCGGGAAATCCTCCATGTGATTCCCCAGGAATTCATCGTTGACGACCAGAAGGGCATCAAGGACCCCATCGGCATGTGCGGGGTGCGGCTCGAGACGCAGGTGCACATCATCACCGGCGCGGTGACGAGCGCGCAGAACATCTACCGGAGCGTCGAGAAGGCGGAGCTCAAGGTGCGCGACCTTGTGCTCGAGCCGCTCGCATCGAGCTATGCAGTGCTGGAAAAGGACGAGAAGGAACTTGGCGTGGCGCTCGTCGACATGGGAGGCGGCACCACCGACATCGCGATTTACTTTGACGAAAGCATCCGCCACACCGCGGTGGTGGGCCTGGGAGGAAAGAACGTGACCAGCGACATCGCCATCGGCATACGGACGCCCATCGAGCGCGCCGAGGAAATCAAGAAGGAGCACGGCTGCGCGTACTCGCCCCTGGTGAAGGCCGACCAGTTCATCAGCGTGCCGGGCGTGGGCGGCCGCGAACAGCGCGAAGTGTCCAAGGCGGTTCTCTCCTCGATCATCGAGCCGCGTCTCGAGGAGATCCTGTCGCTTGCTTTGCGGGAAATAAAGCGCACCGAATACGCCGACATGCTCGGCGCGGGCGTGGTGCTCACGGGCGGCGGCGCGCTTATGGACGGCATACAGGAACTTGCCGAAAAAGTGTTTGAAATGCCCGTGAAGATCGGTTTCCCCACCGGGTTCGGCGGCCTCACCGAGGCGGCGAAATCCCCCATACACGCCACCGGCGTGGGGCTGTGCATCTACGGCGTCAGGCACGGCAGGGGGACCAAAAAAAGCAAAAAGAGCTTTGGCGGCGAGGACAGCTTCAAGAAGATTTTCGAGCACATGAAAGTCTGGGTCAAGGAGTTTTTCTGAAATCCCTATGAGAACAATATCGACGATTGATTGCCACACACACCAAACCTTCAGAAGGGGGTTGTCATGATCTTTTCACTGGATGAAGACTTTGGCGCCAAGGCCAAGATGAAGGTCATCGGCGTCGGAGGAGCGGGCGGAAACGCCGTGAACCGCATGGTATCGGCAGGCCTCACGGGCGTGGAGTTCATCGCGATCAACACCGACGCGATGGCGCTCGACAACAACAAGGCGGACAACCGGGTCCAGATCGGCGACAAGATCACCAAGGGTCTGGGCGCAGGAGCCAACCCCGAGATCGGCCGCATCGCCATGGAAGAGGACCGCGAGAAGGTGGCGGCGATGCTCGAAGGCGCGGACATGGTGTTCATCACCGCGGGCATGGGCGGCGGGACCGGGACTGGCGGCGCGCCCGTGGTGGCAGAAATCGCGCGCGAGCTCGGCATTCTCACGGTTGCCATCGTGACAAGGCCGTTTCTGTTTGAAGGCAAGGTCCGCGACCGCAACGCGCGCAAGGGTATCGACGATCTGCGCAAAAGCGTGGACACCATCATCGTGATTCCCAACCAGAAGCTGCTGTCCATCGTGGACCGCACCACGTCGCTCATCGACGCCTTCAAGATCGCCGACGATGTGCTGTACCAGGCGACCAAGGGGATTTCTGACCTCATCTCGGTGCACGGACTTGTCAACCTGGACTTCGCCGACGTGCGCACCATCATGAACGGCATGGGCGACGCGCTCATGGGAACCGGCTATGCCGAAGGCGAAAACCGCGCCACCACGGCGGCCGACAACGCCATCCACAGCCCGCTGCTCGACGATATTTCCATCGTGGGCGCCAAGGGCATTCTCATCAACATCACGGGAGGCGACGACATGACGTTGTACGATGTCAACGACGCCACGCAGACCATCTACGACGCGGTGGGCGAGGACGTTGAAACCAACATCATCTTCGGCGCAGTCACCGACACGTCGATGAGCGGCAAGATACGCGTGACCGTCATCGCGACCGGGTTCAGCGAGGAGAAGCTGGAAAAGAAGAAGGAGGAATCGAACGCCGCGAAACTCGGTCTCAAGCTACCGGCGCAGAAATGCGCGCCGGCCATGGAGCGCCAGGCCGAGCAGATGTCGTTTGCGCTTGCCGCGGCTGTCCCCAAAACGGATGAAAAACAATTTGTGGACGCGGTTCTCAAGGAAGACAAGATCGAGGATGATGTCGGAACGGTCTCTTCGGTTGCCGACGAAACCCAGCGGGCGGTCGCAACGTCGATTGGCGGCCATGCGGCCGGATCGTCCCAGCAGCTCGAGTTTCCCGCGTTTCTCAAGAAGGAAAAGGTTGCCAAGAAAGACCCGCATTTCGTGGTCTCCAAAGGCAACATCATCGAGCACTACGAAGACGACATGGATGTACCGACGTTTTTGAGAAAACAAATGCAATAACTCATCCCCCCGTCCCCCCTTCTCTCCACGAGAGAAGGGGGAGGGAAAACAGGCATTGCACCAGCGAAGGAGCATCAATGACCACTCTTGAGGCGAAGCTGATGGACCAGGCGACCGCGATACACGACAGGATATTCCCGTGTTCCTCGCGGAACGGGTTTGAACATTGCTTCACGCGCGACGAGGGAAAGGTGTGTTTCTGGTACAATACCGAGGACCAGAGCACGCATCTGCTCGTCGCCGACGAACTTGACATGATAGAGCAGATGATGCCGAACTAGCGGTTCTGTAATTGTCGGATAAGAACTCCCACCGCCCGGGTTGTTTCCAGGGTACCCGGGTATCTCCGCTTGAGCGGGGCCGCGAGGCCCCCGCACCCCCTTTAAAAGAATTGTAGATTGCGGAATGCGGATTGTAGATTGACAAAAGGGGATTGTCGGGTTTTGCCCAGGGGCGCTATCTGCAAACCGCAAAGGCCTTATTTCAAATCATCGAGTCGCCTGTCAAGCAATGATATTATCATGAAAATGCTTGCGCTTGGATGCTTTCCGCGTCCCGACAAAGGGCCATCTTTTCGAAATCAATCCCTGGCAATCGTCCCTGCTTTGTTTTCATTTCATTCTGTTCTATGTCATAATCACAAACCTTCTAATTTTTTCAAACTTTTTCCCCGGAACTTAAATATATTATACCTATATTAGTATCCGGCACACGTGCTTTTCATGATAGGGCACAGTGCGGGGAAAAAAACTTGCAGCCCGGATATTGATGGATTATCCAAGAAGATTCAATTTCTTAATCGTTTAACCAGACCTCAGGGGGAGGAGCATGGTTGACGGAAAAACTGCATACAGTTCACCTGACTGCTTTTCTTCCGCTGATTTCCTTCCCAAAAACTTAGTAATCAATTCAACCCAACGAAGGAGGGGGACAATGGTTTTTCACAAACTCACAATGGTAGGACTCATCCTGTTGCTCGCATCAGGGGCGCTTTTTGCGCAGACGGTTGAGAAATTCAGCGCGTCATTCACGTTTCCCTTAACGGTCACGTCCGCGGTGGGCAAGCAGATGCAACCTTCACAGGTTTCGTTCTTCCGCGCGGCGGGTGTCGTCCTGCACAGGGGAATTTTCCTGCTCGACTGGAGCGTTCCCCCGGCAGCCGGTCAGGGACGGATTTCCGTGTATTCGGTGTCGGGTCATCTGGTGAAGAATTTTGTGATCACGAAGAATATCGGTTCACAGACATGCGATCTGTCCCGATCGGCTACGGGCATCTATCTGGTTTCTATTTCCTACGGCTTGTACAAGCAGAACCTCAAACTTGCGCTGTCCAGGTAGGGGGACACCATGATGAAAAGAAGGGGAAGCATAATAAAGAACACGGTGATGATCGTCGCGGTGGCCGCCGGGCTGCTCTATGCGCAGCCGGCCTCAGACATCGACACGGTGCTCGTGACGCCCGTGTTCCTCAAACTGGTCAGCAATTCGAATAACGTTTACAAGTTCGTTGGCAAGGTGACCTACCAGCTTGTCGGCTGGTCCAACGACCAGTTCAACGCGTCGCTCTCGATTATCCAGGACGGCTCCGGCACGGTGGTGCCGCTTACCTCGGTCAAAGGCGACGGTTACGGTTCGTTTACAAGATGGGGACTAAAGGGAATCTTTTTCGCGTGCCAGTTCAACGGCCCGCCGAGCGGGACCTACAAGGCGAAGGTGAGCGTGATCGCCTCGCAGAGCGACTCGGCCAAGTTCGTTGAGAATCTTGTCAACACGCTTTCCAACGGCACAAAGCAGACCATCATCAATGGCGGAGCCGCGGGCGGCGTGCCGGCTGTTGCATGGCAGGACGGCCCGTATGGCGTCCGCGGCGGGTATGCATACCCGGCCGGCGAGGGCATGGCGTCCACGTGGGACACCGCAATCGCCGAAGAAGGCGGATATTACAAGGGTCAGGATTTCAGGGGTGTGGGCCCCTTCAACATCATGCTGGGCACCACCGTGAACCTGGTGCGCGACAGCCGGGGCGGCCGCACGTTCGAGAGCTATGGCGAAGATCCGTTCCTCCAGGGCAAGATGGCAGCGGCGGACTGCCGCGGGTGCAGCAAGAGCGGCCTCATGGTTACCGTAAAGCATTTCTGCTGCAACAACGAGGAGCGTGCCCGCGGCAATTATCCCGTGTGGTGTACCGAACGGAGCCTGCGCGAACTGTATACCTATCAATTCGGTATGGCTGCACTCGAGGGCGAGGCAACCGGCTTCATGACCGCATACAATGCGGTGAACGGCTTCCATAACGCTCACAACAAGCACACGATAACCGATATTATCAAAGACTCATGGGGCATGAAGGGATACTTCCTTACTGACTGGGACGACGGCGGCGGTGATTACCCCAGTTCGGCACAAGCAGGTCTTGACCTTCCCACACCGGATACATGGGGCGGCGCTCTGGCGGCCATGGTTCCCGGTACTATTTCGCAAGGCTTTTTCGACGACAAGGCACGGCGCTGGATATGGGCGCGCTATAGGACGCACTGCTTTGAGCCGGGATATACGATCCAGTCGACCTACCATGACTCCATCGACAATACAACGCACTACAATTACATGCGCCAGGCAACGCGCGAGGCAATGGTGCTGATGAAGAACGACAACAACATTCTGCCGATTGACAGAAATTCCGGGCCGGTGACGATCGCCTGCGTGGGTACGTATGCGAACAATATGCAATGGTTCATTTCCGCAAGCAGCCTGGTGAACCCGAAGCATTTAACGACTGCCTCTGCTGCGATAAAAAAGATCGGCGGCACAAATGTGACCGTCAACACCGATTATGCGAACGCCGATTATGCTGTGGTCTGCATAGGGCCCATCGATATGGGCGAGGGCAACGACAGGGTGAATGTCAGCCTGCCGGATTCCGACAACGCATTGGTTGCCAAGGTGCTTGCCGCAAATCCGAAAACCATTGTGTTTTATGAAGGCGGAAGCACGGCGGATTCCGGCGCATGGGACAAGGCGCCGGGGATCATCGCGGAGTTTTTTGCCGGCGAAGACCACACGCTTGCCTTTGCCGAGGTTCTGTTCGGCGATTACAATCCTGCCGGCAGGTTGTCCATGACCTTTCCCGCAGACTCGACCCAGCTTCCTGTGTGGGGCATCGGTGCTCCATGGAACACCTCGGGCGCGACCAAGGATTTTTATGAGGACGCCTGGGAAGGCAGGGGATACCCGTATTACGACTATCATAAAATGACGCCGCTGTTCTACTTCGGCCACGGCCTGAGTTACACGACGTTCCAATACAGCAACCTTTCAATAACGCCGGCCGGCGGATATCCGGGCGACACGTTCCTCGTAAGCGTGGACGTGAAGAACACGGGCACGCGCGACGGCGACGAGGTGGTGCAGCTGTACCTGCACGACGAGCAGAGCGCCCAGCAGAGACGGTACAAGGATCTGCGCGGCTTTGCCAGGGTTCCGCTCACCGCGG
>DATFYJ010000454.1:0-3730 GCA_035315105.1 Chitinivibrionales bacterium | reverse complement strand
TGGCCCGTAGAAGATGAGGCTGGAAAGCTGGTCGATCTGGATGGCGCGCCGCAGGAGCCGTCCCGGACCCACGATGTGCTCCTGCCCGAAGAACTCGTCGAGCGTGCGCGGACGCATGCGGTCGGCGAGCGGGGCGGTTTTCGCGAGCAGGTCGTCGCCCCGTTTTTCGAACAGATCCATCGGAGTCTCTCTGGCAGGACTTGTTATCCTTCAAACGGCCGCGGACTGCGGCCGGCAGACAATATCCTCTACAAAATACATTGGGTGACTCGCGGTTTGCGCCTGCCCGCTCCGGTCACCGGTCATGCGTCGCGGAATTAACTGGTTGATTGATCGTCGAATCACTATTTTATATTTTCAGGTTGAAGGAAATGTTGTCCGTCGAGCCATAGCCGCCTTTTCTTCCAGTCACCCGGTCGAATCGCGATATGAAAGTCCGCAACGATATCCTCAAACTTCTCTATGCGACCATGCTGGTCGAATTGCCCTTGGAGCAGGTGAAGGAATTCTGGCGCGATCATCCGTTGGAAAGCGGGGGGAAGGTTATTCGGGACGCCGATCTCCTGAGGCACCTCTGGGAAGAGGACAAGCACGCCGACCTGGCATATGTATTGTCGGTGCTCGATTCGGTTGAGCCCTTTCTTGTTTCGCACAACATCCCCACTCTTGAATTTGTCGACAAGTTCATAGCCGGCCTCAACGGGGGTTCAATTGTAGGGGTCGGGCCCCTTCTCGGCGCCATGGCGCCGTTTTTGCGGTTGCTCTTTTCATCCACGGACATTGTGCATTTTGCAAACAAGAATGTCCTGCCCTCTATCCTGCGGAAGGTTGTGCCGTCCCTCCGTTGCCAGATGGTGAAACACGAGGCCAGGGCAGGCAGGGCGACATCGGTGCTCCTTCTGAATTTCGACAAATCATCCAGGAAGGAATTGCCGTCCTACGATCCGTACCTCTTCTTTGCGCGGCCTCTGCAGCTCGGTCCCACGCGGATCGGCATGGCGCCTCTGGAGGAGGTTCGGCTCCTGAGCGACATGAGAACGGTCGAGGGGATCATCGAAAAAGGAATGGTATCTCTTGACAAAGATGAGGTTTGCATCATGGGCAGGACTGCCGGATTTCGTGTCGGATTTCACGAGTACTGCCGCAAGAACGGCATTTCGCTCCGCGGCCTCGGCGTTCCCGACAAACCCGTGGTTGAGATGTCGAGAAGCTACGTGTGTCCGGTCCGTAAACGCGAGGTGCTTTCCAAGGGATGCGCCTACGGCGCGCCGTTGTGTCTCGTGGGTGTGCGCTACAGGGTCAATGCCCGGCAGCCGGAGCATTTCCTCGCGCCTATCATCGCCGAGGGCGTCTCGGGCAAAAACGATGCATGGCAGAAGGCCGCCGACAGGCATGAGGTCCTCCTGCGCGAGCTGGAGCGGAAAATCGTGTTTGCGTTCGACCGCTCCGCCGAGACAATCTCGGCAAACGGCCGCCGGCTGGCAAAATCGGCCCCGGCTCTTATTCTCAGGAACATTGTCCGGCAGCACGTGTCCGGGGGAAAAACCGAGTTTTCGAACAGCGATTTCACCGGTGACGGCGCGGGCACGATGTCGGACAACTTCTCCCTCAGGCTGCAGCGGCTCTCGGCGGTTCTTTCCGAAAAGCTCCCCGAGGTTGCCATTGTAAAGTCCGGCCGGGGGCAGTTCAGGTTCCAGGCGCCCTGCAGGATCGAGCTCAAAGAGCTGTAGGCGTTCCCCGTACCGTCCCGGATTCTTGTCAAAAATACCCCGCAGGAAGTATCTTTATTTAATTTTGCGTTTCCGATTCCGCCGCACAGGAAAGAACATGTTCGAAGAACTCACCGGCAGGTTTGAGTCGATTTTCAGGAAGATCCGCGGCCAGGGCAGGATTTCCGAGGAGAATATCACGGAGGCCATGCGCGACGTCAAGCGCGCGCTTCTTGAGGCCGATGTCAACTACAAGGTCGTCAAAAAATTCACCGCAGCCGTGTCGGCCAAGGCCCTTGGTGCCGATATCCTTACGAGCATCACGCCGGGCCAGCAGTTTGTCAAGCTCGTCTACGACGAGCTCGCCGCCCTTATGGGCGGCAGCGCGCACGCCATCAGGTTCCACACCAACCGCCTCAACATCGTGGCGCTGGCGGGACTCCAGGGCTCGGGAAAAACAACCACCTCCGCGAAGCTCGCGCTGTACTATAGAAAACAGGGACACCGGCCGCTCCTTGTCGCGTGCGACACTCACCGCGCCGCCGCGATCGACCAGCTCGAAACGCTCGGCAAATCGCTCGGCATTCCGGTGTTTTCCGACCGGACGAAAACGCCGGTCGAAATCTGCAAAGACGCGCTGGCATACGCTCAGCGCGAAGGGTTCACGCTTGCCGTTGTCGACACCGCCGGCCGGCTGCATATCGATGCCGCTATGATGGCGGAGCTCAAAGAGCTCTGCGCCGCGGCAAAGCCCGACGAGATTTTCTTTGTCGCCGATTCCATGGCGGGTCAGGACACGGTGAACGTCGCCGCCGAGTTTCACAAAGAGATAACGTTCACGGGCGTCATCCTCACCAAGATGGACGGCGATGCGCGCGGCGGCGCCGCGCTTTCAATCCTCGACGTGGTCGGCGTGCCGCTTCAGTTCGTCGGCGTGGGCGAAAAACCCGACGGGCTGGAGCTTTTCCATCCGGAGCGGATGGCGTCGCGCATCCTGGGCATGGGCGACATCGTCTCGCTCGTGGAAAAGGCGCAGGAGAATTTCGACCTCGAGGAAAGCAGGAAGCTCGAAAAGAAGTTCAGAAAGAGCACGTTTTCGCTGCAGGATTTTCTCGACCAGCTCAGGCAGATCAAGAAAATGGGCTCACTTACGGACCTGCTTGCCATGATCCCTGGCGCGGGACCGCAGCTTTCCGGCGCCGATGTGGACGACAAAGCCCTGTCGCGCATCGAGGCGATGATCTGCTCCATGACCACGGAAGAGCGGGACCGGCCGAACATCATCGACGGCAACAGGCGGCGCAGGATAAGCACGGGCAGCGGGACCACGGTGCAGGACATCAACAAACTGCTCAAGCAGTTCGATTCGATGAGATCGATGATGAAGCGCATGAACAAAATCGGCTCCCGGCGCGGCCAGACTGCCGCGCTCAAGAGCATGTTTCCCTATTGACAGAAAGTAAAATCATCCCGAGATTGTTTTTTTTCACCTTTCACCACAGAGGAGTCACTCTTGTCTGTAAAAATCCGTCTGGCCAGAACAGGGCGTAAGAACGTGTCCCGATTCCGCGTCGTTGCGATTGACGGCCGTACGCAGCGCGACGGCAAGTTCCTGGAAGTGATCGGCACGTACAATCCGCAGGCGACCCCCAAGCAGTTCACGCTGAACGCCGACCGCATTGCGTACTGGATCGAAAAGGGCGCCGAAGTTTCGGAGACCGTGCACAACCTTCTTAAGCAGGACCGGTTTTACGAAAGGCTCGAAGGAAAGAAGAAAGGCCTGGGCATCGAAAGCATGAACCTTGAGCGCCTCCCGGAACGCAAGAGAAAGCCGAAGAATATCTCGAAGAAGGCCAAGGAAGAAGCGCCCAAGCCCGCGGCCGCATGAGCGGTACTGCCGCTGATGTCGGTGCCGATTCGCTTGTGGCAATCGGCATGGTGCGGAGGCCCGTTGGTCTGAAGGGTGAGTGTTATGCTGAGGCGTTCGGCGCAACCCTGGAGTCGCTCTCGCCGCCGGCTGC
>DATFYJ010000453.1:0-4377 GCA_035315105.1 Chitinivibrionales bacterium | reverse complement strand
TTACTAAGCAGTTCAATGAAGCATTACCTATGAACTGCTTAGTAATGATACCTCGCCGCGCCGGAGATTTCCACAGGTATCATGCGGCGACGGCGGCGCTTTCGGCCCTCGAAAAAAGCCCGGCGCTCACAGAACCGTTTCTCGCAGCCGCGACCACGAGCACCGACGTTGCAGGCCCAGACATTTTCGTTTCGAATAGCCCGGCGCAAGACGGGTGCACGGGAAACGCGGGGTAAACGGCGCCGTTCGCAACAATGTCGCATGCGACAAGCGCCGACAGCATGGCGCCGAGGCCGAACGTCTCGCCGAACAGGGGCCTGGTGAACAGCAGGGCCGGCTTTGGGCCGCCCGCTTTTGCGATTGCGGCAAGGGCCGAAAGCTCGTAGCCGTCCTGCGGCCCGGCCCCCGCGCCCGAAATCACCACGCCGGCGCCGCCGCGCCAGTCGGCAAGATCGATGGGCGAAAACAGGCATAGCGGTTTCTTATCCGTAAAGTGCGACAGGGGCTGAAGAACCGCGAACGCGCCTCCTTCGCTTATGCCAAGTCCCGCCGCGCCTTCCTCGCGCGGAAACGGCAGATGCGGCGGCGCCGAATCACCGAGCCAGCCGCACGTTTTGTAGGCGTCGTGCACCACCGGAGAGTATTCTTCCGACGATCCCGCAAGGCAGGCCTCGTAGTCCGAATCAACAATCGCGCGTGCGCAATAGGAAAGCACCTCGCACCCGTTGTTCTCGTACCCGAGCATGGTGGTTCCGCCGCAGGTCATTTTGAGGACTGCGGAAACCGACGACAGCGGCGCGTTGGTCACGCCGTTTGAGAAACTGTTCGGCGACGCCATGTCGGGGCCGTAGTCAAAAAGAAGATCGTGGAATTCGACCATGTGCGAGGTTGACCCGTGCGTGAGGCCCATAAAAAGCCCGGTCCGTTCGGGTGCACGGCCCGCGTCGGCCATGGCGCGTGACGCGGCGAACACCGAGAACCGGGCGAGCTTCGACATGCGCCGCATGTCGTTTCTGGAAACGCCGTCGATGGCCGGCACGGATTCCACAAGGCGCACCTTGCCGGGGCCATCGCTTCGGGCCGCTCTCAGCGCCGCGAGGTCGGTCCCCCATGAGCCGATAAGGCCGATGCCCGAGATGCCGACTGTTGCGTTCATTGCGCGGCCCTCTCAAGAAGCAGGCATGCCACTTCCCCGCCAAACCCGAGCGACGTGACAGCCGCACGGGTGAGCGGCATTCTGCGCGGAACTGCAGCAACCGAAAGTCCGTTAAACTGTGGGTCTATTGTCTCATGAAAGACCGTGGCGGGAACGAGACCCGCTTCGAGGGACAGCACGGTGAGGACAGCGCTTACCCCGCCGGCAGCGCCGAGCGTGTGGCCGGTCATTGACTTTGTGGAACACACCGGCACGCCGCCGAGCCTGTCGCCGAACACGGTTGAGAGGGCATTGTATTCGGAAAGGTCGTTTATCACGGTCGCGGTGCCGTGAAGGTGCACGTGGTCCATTGTTTCGGCGGCCCACGACGCCCGGGCCATGGCCGTGTTCAGCGCCGCAGCGATGCCACTGCCGTCCGGGTTGGAGCGCGTGTGGTGAAACGCCTCGAGCGCCTCCCCTAATCCCTTGACATACGCAAGCGGCCGCGCGCCGCGCCCCTGCGCGGCTGTGGCGCTTTCCAGTATGAGGACAGCAGCTCCCTCGCCCGGATTGAGCCCGTCCCGGCCCGCGTCAAACGGTTTGCAGGCTTTTTTCGAGAGCAGGCGCAGGGAGTTGAAACCCGCCACGATAAACGGACTCAGCGCTTCCGTGCCGCCCGCGCATACCATGGATGCCCGGCCGCTCTGTATCAGCCTGAACGCGTGTCCGATGGCGGTGGCGGCCGACGCGCACGCGGAGGACAGCGTGTAGCGGCGGCCGGAAATGCGGTTTTTTTCGGCCGCAAAGTCCGCCACTGCGCTTGGCAGGAATCCCGAAACGAGCCTGATGTCCGGCGCAAGCCCCCGCTTCTTCTGCCCGTAGTATAATGTTCCGCCGTGGAAATTGCTCGCCGTGGTTCCGACAATGATGTCGGCCGCGCACGGGCCATGCACGCCTGCGCGAGCAAGCGCCTCCTTACACGCCATGTCGAACAGGAGACTGGCCCGGTCGGCCGCGGTCTCTTCAATGGAATGCGGAAAGGCTTCGCGCGGCACCATGCCGCAGACGATGTCCGTCCGGTATTTTCCCTCAAAGAAAGGATGCGGTCCAAGGCCCGACCGTACGTTGACAAGCGCGTCGCGATGGGCCGGCACGCCCGATCCCAGCGCGGAGACGATGCCCATGCCGGTTATACAGACCTCATTATTGTTCATGCGATTGTTTTATTAATTATGAGATGTCAATTCATCAGGAGATTGCTTCGCTGCGCTCGCAATGACGCTTTTCTTTCTTCAATCCGCATTCCGCAATCATCAATCTACAATTCTCCAAGGGTGCCCCCGCACAGGTGTCTGGTTCTGCCACTGCTTCCACTTGGGGTGCACCCAGGAGGGGGTAGCGCAGGACCGTAGGGCCGGAGCGAGGGGGATACTTCCCCCTATAAAACTTCTCTATGCTCTTCTTTTTTGTCCAATCTTTTCCTCAACAGTTTATACATTTTATATGTTTGCGGCTCGTTCTTGTAAAATGTGTTCCACGAATACTCATACAATTCCTGCAGCTTCTCCGGCGTCATGTGCTTCGGCCTGAACACCACCTCGCCCGCCGTGTACCGCGCCGGGTCGTTGGTGAGGATGCGGCCCTCGCGCTCGAGCTGCTCGCGTATGGGCGTGTGCGCGAACGGCGTGAGCACGGTGAATTCCGCAAGGTCAAGGTCTATTGCCATGAGAAAATCCACGAGCCGCTTTACAAAGTCCTCGGTGTGGTCGTCGGTGCCCAGGATGATGGTCCCCTCCACGCCGATGCCGAAGCTCTTGTACCGCTCTATTCTTTTCCGGATGAAATCGGACGTGTCGAACACCGCCTGGTACACGTACCACGCGCCGGCCTCCGCGGCTTTCTCAAGGACCTCCGGATCGTCTTCGATCGGATGGCAGCACCAGTGCTTCTTGAACGGGATCATGGCCGCAAACAAATCCAGCTCCCATTGCTTGTTCTGCGCGAGCGAATTGTCCACGACAAAGAGCCCGTCGTTGTCGATGGTGGCGAGCTCTTCAACCACTTTGTCAATCGGCCGGGGCCTAAAGTTCCTGCCGCCCAGAAACGGCGTGCAGCAGGGGAAGCAGTTGAACCTGCACCCGCGCGACGCGTGGAACAGATCGACCATGCGCGTGCCTTTGTAGGCGTATTTTTCGTGATTGAGGATTCCGCGCCGTGCGGGCCCCACCAGCGCAATGTCGGGAAAATTCTGGAGAAAGTTGTATTCCGGCTTGAAGGCGCCGGCTCTGAGGTCGAGGAACACCTGTTCGAGCCTTCCCTCTGCCTCGCCCAGAAACACGCTGTCGGCGTGCCGCTTCACTTCGTCGGCATGCAGCATGGCGGCGATGCCGCCGAAAATGACCGGGACCTTTTTGGCGCGGAATTCCTGCGCGATTGCAAACGCGCGCGGCAATTGACAGGTGAGCATTGCGGAAATACCCACCGCGTCCCACGATCCGCCGAAGGGTATGGCGTCGACGTTCTCGTCGGCGAAGGTAAGCGACACCCACGAGGGAACGGCGGCCGCCATCACCACCGGTCCGTGCGGGGGCAGGTGAAACTCGGTCTGGAACTTCAGCTTGGGCCAGGAGGGATAGACAAGAAGGAATTTCAACGGCGAGCCTTTCGTGCTGTCAAAAGCCCACGGAAAAATTCAAACCGAGCTTGTTTCTGAAGGGGTCCCACGAGACTTTCGCGTAGAGCTGCCGGGAAAATTCGTACGACTTGTAGAACCCGAGCCGCGCACCCGCCGAGATAACGTGCGACACATACACATGGTGCTGCACCGCCGTATCGCCGACGTTGGGATTGGAGAGCGCCGTGAGGTAGTTGTCATTCGAGTAGCCGCTCGTCTTGTTGGTGTAGAAGGAGAGGTCGTACCCTATTTCGCCGTACAGCGCGTCGGCGTACGCCGGGCCGCCGTTGATCTGCCGCCACAGGGGAAACTCAAAGGACCCGCCGGCGCTCAGGTTGAGAAACTCCGAAGACCCGCCCTTGAGAAGGTTGCGTGGGTCCGCAAAGCTGCCTCCCGAAAGCCCCATGTAGTAATCGTCGGTGGTCAGGATGAAGGAAGAGTGTGCCGTGAGCGGGAACCCGTGAAAGAACTGAAACTCGGTCGTCACGCCGGTGGCGGTCGGGTACTTGAGGTTCGAGGTGTCGGTCGAATCCACGGTCCAGAAAATGTCCGGCGTGAACGACAGTTC
>DATFYJ010000452.1:0-2153 GCA_035315105.1 Chitinivibrionales bacterium | reverse complement strand
TAATATAGTTCGTAAGGTTTCTCGAATACTCTCCAAACAGCGACACCTTGCCCCACGACAAGGGAATCGGGACGAGCGTGAGTCTCTGCCTGTTGACAATGATGTCGTTGTCGAGCGGCGGGTCGGGACGGATGGTATCGCCGCCCGAAACGTAGAAAACCGGATAGTCCTTAGAGTACCTCGAAATGTCGAAGGTGTATTCGGCGCCGATGCCGTTTTTGAAGTATTTCTGGATCGTATGGATCATCGCAGCGCGAAATCCCGTATAATCGTCGAGACTGGCCAATTTGCCCTCAATGTCCATAATCTCAAGTTGCGGGGTGAGACTCTCGGTGCCGCCCTGGCTGCCGGAGAGCGAATGCTTGTCCTCCCTTTCCCAGTCGATCTTTATCCCTCCCGCATAGGTCACCGGGAACAGGGAATCGGTTCCGAGGAGAAAATTGACCGAATTATCGGTGTTCTTCTTGTCGCCCCATACGTCGCGGTACGACAGCGTGTGCTCGGTGTACGAATACACCGCTTCCGGAATGAGAAACAGCCTCGGCTTTCCCTTGATGCCGGCGCTCACCTGAAATGAACGTTCGGTCTTCTCCGGATCGTCGATGAACTGCGGCTTGCCCTGGGCCTGACCGAGGAACGCGTCTCTGCCGTTTGTCAATGAGTCGGCATACACCGCGAAACAGCTGTCACCCGTGGGAAGTGATGCGTGAAAAAAGGCGAAACCCGTCCCGGACACCAGACGGGACGTCCCCATGGACCTGCCATAGCCGCGCACGTTTACGATGAGGGGAATTAACGGGAGCGGTTTCGTCGGAGAGCCGATTTCCCCCCCGGCATAGAACCCCTTGTCGCGGGAGAGATCGCCGTATTCGGCGGCGTTCACCACGCCGAGGCTGTCCGTCCATCCCCTCGCGGTTCCGCCGCCGTGCACGCTCACCGGTATGCCGAAGGGGTTCGCCTCAAGAACAGGCCCGGCTTCAATTGAACCGAGAATCCCCTCCCGCGAGGTGCGCTGGTTCAGGATGAGCACGGGCGTCCATTCGAGCCCGGCCGACAGGCCCAGCGGAAGCCGCTTTCTGACAAAGCGTCCCGAGAGGTCATAAAACTGGTCTTCGGTATTGAATCTTGAATCGTTGATCAGTTCATAATCGACGTTCTGATTCACGCCCAATGAGGCGCTGTTGCTCGATATGGTCACCGAGTCTCTCGATTTGAACGTGCGAATATAAAGATTCTGGTCCGATCCGTAGGCGGTACGGTTTGAATCGGCCTGGGGTGCCGTCGCGGGAACGACCAGTATTTGCGGCCACGAATTAACCTGGCACGGTGCGGGCCGCGCAGCAAGCGCGGCACAGGCGGCGGCCGCGGCAGGGATCAGGGCTTTTCGCATGACAGTCTGTACAGTTCGAGCCATTGGTCCGCACTCAGGTCTTCGGCGCGCACGCCGGCGGGGATTCCCATGCCGCACAGCAGCCGGGCCCAGCGGTCCCGGCCGCCTTCACGGCCAAGTACATTCACGAGCATCTTTCTTCTCATTCTGAAACCGCGGTCCACAAAGGAAAAATAGTGCTGCCATTGCGAAGCAGGAAGTTTGGTCTCCAGGTCCTTTTCGACAAGAAGCTGAAAAACGGTGGAATCGACGTTGGGCTTCGGAAAGAACGCACCGGCCGGAACATGGAACAGGATCCGGGGCTTGCCGAAAAACCTGCAGAACACCGACAGAAACCCGCTTTCTCTGGTATGCGGGCCGGCCGCGATCCTCTGCGCAACCTCGCGTTGAACCATGAAGGTGCACGACAGGATGTTGTTGCCGTACATAAGCGTCTTGCGGAGTATCATGGCGCCGATGGAGTACGGCAGGTTTCCCACCACATGAAGCGGGAACCCTGCGGCGACGAAATCAAAACCGAGTACGTCGCATTGGTGGATTGTCCATGCCCCCGACCCGAGCGCGGCGGAAAGCGCAAAGGCCGCGTCCGGATCGATTTCCACGCAATGGACGCCGGGAAACAGCTTGACAAGATGGATTGTGAGCGCGCCCTTTCCCGCACCGATTTCGAGCACGTTCTCCTGCCCGGAGGCGGGAACGCTTGCGGCAATGCGCCGCGCGTGCGAGACCGAGGTGAGAAAATGCTGGCCGAGGTGTTTCTTGG
>DATFYJ010000451.1:0-4869 GCA_035315105.1 Chitinivibrionales bacterium | reverse complement strand
TTGCCAGTTATTTCAGACAAATTGCCGTGATGTTTTTATTTTAATACTTAAAATTGCCCACAGAAATGTTCGCAGGTCTTTCAAAGGATGAAACCAAAGCGGGGCGCACAAAAGCAACAAGGCATCCTTTCGGATGCCTTGTCTTTCCGAACACCACGGAGCGGAACTACCGCACTAGAAGAACCTGCCTGACAAAGTGTCCGCCGTCGACGTCAAGACGGACGAACCAAATTCCGGCGCTCGTGGATTTGCCGTTGCCGAGCGTTCCGTTAATCGCGATCGGATGCCAACCGGCCCCGACCCTCGCATTGGCCGTCCGTTCCAGGATTCTTCCTCTTGCGTCAAGAATCTCCATTGAAACCAGCGAGGGTCTGCTTATGTAATACCGTACCACGCCGTTGATGGTCCGGACGTCGAGCGCCGGCATGGCGGAAGCAGCCATTGTGTGCAACGACGGTTTCACCGCCGCTACTATTCCGTTGTTCGGTACCGGAACGACGGTAAACGATGCTGTGCCGGAGTCGAGGCCGGGTGAGGTTGCCTTCACGGTCACCACGCCGGGCGTGAACGTGGAACGGATCGCCACCTTGATGAGCCCGCCCTCTGCGGCGAGATTGGGATCGAGCGGCGCGTGATAGCCGAGCGGCTGGCCCGCGGTCACATATTGGTTGGCGCCGCCGCGATAGTTGCCGGGCCCGCTCACACTGAACGTGATGATATTGCTGGCCGTGGGATTGGTGATGCCGTTTGCATCAACCACCTTTGCAAGGATGAGTTTGGCATCCGTGGCATTGGCCGTGATCTGGAACGTGTCGCCGTTTGCCTGCACCGTCGGCGTGTCCGGGATGAGAACAATGTGGTCGGGAGCGCCCGCGGTTTGCTTCTCGTCCGAGCACACCACTGCTCCGCCGGCGTCAAGGCCGTTGGCAAGCAGCGTCCCCGAGGCCCACGCAACGCTCCAGCTCGCGCCGCTCACAGGATCGGGCGTTTTCTTCCCCTGAGAGGTTCCGTTGACAAACACCTCCACGCTGGGGCAGTTGGAAAACGCGTTGACGGTGACCGTCCCCGACCGGTTCCAGTGATTGGCAAGATAGACCACCGGCCTGAATGCAAAAGGAGTCCAGGCCGCGGCATACTCCTTGAAAAGCATCTTTGGCAGGCGGTTGAAGTCCATCATAGAGGAGCCGAACGACCTGACTCCTGTGGCAGGCGTGCCGTCCATGAAAGCCTGACACTCGCCCGGGGTCTCGGCCATGTACCATTGGCACAGGCCGAAGCATTTTGCGTTCACGCTGGAGCGCCAGTTGTTCATGAACTGCGAGGCGAACGAGATTTCACCGTTGTAATCCGTCCTCGAATCCGCGTTGCCCCATGCTTCCGCGCCCCATGCCGGATTGCCGGGACTGCCGTTCTTCATGCCGATCTCGCATCCGGTGACCGTGCACGAAATGAGGTCCTTGGGCCCGAATCCCGCACCGCGGACCGAAATTACGCGCGGCGCAAGCGAGTCCCAAGTCTGGCAGATGGTCCTGAGCGTGTTGCAGAAGCTGGCGACGATGTTACCATTGCACACCTCCCACGCAAGGATCGACGGATTGTTTCTGTCGCGTATGACCCCGTCGCGCTGGACCTCCTGCTTGAGAGTCTGCTGGTCCGCGGTTGCGGCGCCGCCAAACAGTCCTTCGCCGTCGCCGCTGGGCTGCATGAGCATCACGCCCGTGTTGTCGCACGCGTAAACAAATCCCGGGCTGCAGGCCGAATGGCCCGGCCTCCACAGGCGGCCGCCGCACCTCGTGAGAATCACGGCGTCACGATACTCGATTTCCGGCGGCAAGGCGGTCCCGAGCGCGGGATAGTCGTAGCGGGCCGAAGCGCCATCCATATAATGCATGTGACCATTGATATACGGGTAATTGGCGTCCCACGTGATGGTGCGGATTCCGAGCGGGCTCGTAAACACGTCGACCGTGGTCCCGCCCACTTGCACGATGTGGTACACGGCGTACATGTATGGCGCGCCGTAGATGCTCGCGTTCGGATACCACAGGTGCGGATTGGAAACCGTGCCCGTCTGGTCGAAAACGGAACTCTGCCCCGCGGCAACGGACTGCGCAGCGCTGGTGAGAGTCAAGACGACCGTGTTGGTTGCATCCACTACCTTGGTGGTGACCGTGACGCTCTGGGCCGCGGCGCCGTCGTTTCTCACGTTTGTCAACATGCGCAGCGTGGCCTGCGAGCCGTCGGCGGCGATGACCGTGGTGGCGACATAGGTGCCCCACTGATTGAGCGTCGAATACAGATTCTGGGGAACATGAACATTGTCGGTGATGTGCATATAAACCGGCCGGAATATCCCGCCGTCCTCAGACCCGAAACGGAATACCTCCGAAAAACCGGGATCCTCGTAGAATCCCCCGTACTTGCCGACGCGCACGGCCAGCACATTGTCCGCACCTCCGAAGGTGACGTAGGGAGTCACATCCACCACGAATCCCATGAAACCGATGACGTGGGTCGCGTTCGCGTCCGCGGTTACCGCGCTGTTGCCGGGGAGAAACGTGCCGTTGATGTACACCTGACAGCCCACATGCACGCCCTGGAATTCAATGATTATCTTTCTGGCGGCGTAGGAATTGTCGAGGCTGAAATGTTTCCTGTACCAGACATTTCCTCCGAACATTGAACCGTCGCCGCCACCGCTTTGCTGGTTGATAAATGTGTCGGTGTCGTTATAGGTGTGCGGAACGCCGATCTGTTTCCACGCGGCGTCGTTGAACGCAGCGGCCTGAGCGCCGATGGGATCTGATTTCACAAACAGCCAGGGTGTTACTCCCATATTGATGGTCACCCTGTTGTTCGCTTCTCCCGTGTAAGTCTCCGCGAAGCCGGACACGGAAGCCAGCATCGTGACAACCATCGCCCATCCAAGAATCTTGTTTTTCACGGGCATTGCCTCCCTCAATAATTTTTTTCCCACCATTACCATTCAATACACGGTTTGGATTTGAACGCCGCTTTGTATAACCCCTTCCCTAAAGTGGATACAAAACCAGTCCAACCCAATTCCCAGCCTTATACCTAATAATATAACCCACATTCGCCAATTTTTAAGGAATACTTGGCTCTTTTATCACCCTTTCCGCGAAGAATCTTCCCTAACTATCTGCTGTCGTTCCATAATCATTCACCCTTTGGCCGCAGGATTCTTATCAATCCCCAGCTTGCGCAATTTTCTAAAAAGTGTCGCCTTGTGAATCCCCAGCTTCCGCGCGGTCTTTATCTTGCTTCCGCCCATCTCGGCAAGGACGCTCATCAGATACAGCTTTTCCAGTTCGTCGAAGTCCTTGACATGCGCAATCGCCTGCATTCCCGCCCCCGGCGCGCTCACCCGGAACTGCGAAGGCAGATGCGCCGTCCCTATCTCCGAGCCGTTGCAGAAAACGAACGCGTGCTCCATGGCGTTCTCTAGTTCGCGGATATTGCCGGGGAAATCGTGCGAAAGAAGCGCGTTGAGCGCGTCCTGCGACAGAGTCTTGACGGCCTTGCTGTAGCGCGTGTTGAACCGCTCGATGAAGTGTTCGCACAGCAGCGGAATGTCGCCCCTTCGCTCCCGAAGCGCCGGAAGCTTGACAAGCAGGACATTGATGCGGTAGAACAGGTCCTCCCGGAATTCCCCTTTCTTGACTTTTGCCAACAGGTCCCTGTTGGTCGCGGCGATGATGCGGACGTCAGCTTGGGCCGATTCGGTTCCTCCAAGGGGCTCGAAGGTCTTGTCCTGCAGCACGCGCAGCAGCTTTGCCTGCATGGCGCCCGTGATGTCGCCGATCTCGTCGAGGAAGACCGTCCCGCCGTTGGCGCGCGAGAAGATTCCCGGTTTGTCCTTCTTTGCGTCGGTAAAGGCGCCGGCCTTGTAGCCGAACAGCTCGCTTTCCAGAAGGTTGTCCGGCAGGGCCGAACAATTAATGGCCACAAAGGGCTT
The DNA here is from genome assembly GCA_035315105.1 of Chitinivibrionales bacterium. Classification (GTDB taxonomy): domain Bacteria; phylum Fibrobacterota; class Chitinivibrionia; order Chitinivibrionales; family FEN-1185; genus FEN-1185. The sequence continues at coordinate 890 of DATFYJ010000451.1, read as the reverse complement.
GCTCTTCCGGGGACTCAGTTCGTGAATGGAACGCGCCACGAGCTCCTTGCCCGTGCCGGTTTCTCCCGTGACAAGAACCGTGGCGGGCGTCCGGGCCACCACCGGCAGCATGTCGAATATTTCCTTCATGAGCGGGCTGCGGCTCACCATGCTGTGAAAACTCGCCTTGTCCATCATCTCTTTCCGAAGGTTGGCAATGACATGCCGGGCCTCTTCGGTTTCCCGATGCGCCTGCCTGATGCGGGCCTCGTCGGCCTTTCTCTTTTCGGTGGCGTCCTGCACCTGCACCAGATAGAGCCCCGGAGCGTCTTCCTTGTTGTCAAGCGGGATGATGTTCCAGAGGAAGAAGCGGTCCCCGGCTCCGGCGTTCCCGCCGCTTCCGATGGACGTCACTGTTTCATGCTCCACACTGTCACCCGCAGCGAGCCGCTTCCGCTTTTCGTCCGGCAGGTTCGCCATGCGAAACAGAACGAAAGGAACATCGCACGGCTGCGCGTGGCCGGGGATGCCGAAGAGTCCGCAGAACGCCGTGTTCATCTCGGTGAGCTTTCCGGCTCCGTCGCACAGCGCTATGCCGATGGGCGACCACGAGACAATGCTCTTGAACCGCTTCTCGCTTTCCCTCAGTTTCTGTTCCGCGTTCACGCGGTCGGAGATGTTGATGATGCACATGCGGATCCCCGCAATGCCGGTGCCTCCGGCGATCGGAGAAGTGTTGACAAGCAGATGCAGCGCAACGCCGCCCTTGCGCGTTACCGTGTATTCGGAGGGGGTTCCGAAGTCGCCGTGACGGATATTGTGGATGTCCAGTTTGGCACGCTCATGATCGGCCGGCGCGATAAGATCGAAGAGATGGATACCGCGCCTGAAATCTTCCTGGGTGAGAAGAA
>DATFYJ010000450.1:0-2391 GCA_035315105.1 Chitinivibrionales bacterium | reverse complement strand
CGGCTTCCATACCGTACAGCGTGCCGGTTGAAACCACCATTGTGGTTCAGCGCGCGACGCCCACGGTCGACACTCCGCAGATACTGGAAATACTGGTCAATGGCAAGCTCTACGACGGAGCAAGGACCTACGATACCACGGCGGTCACCGTTGCCATTCTTGTGGTGGACAACGGAAGCGGAATCAAGGAGGTCACCTTACTTGATTCCGTTGCGGTGGGTGTTGGGGTCATCAGCAAAGGCGTGGCGGTTCCCATGACAAACGATGGCCACGGGTGGTGGACAGGCTCTCCTGTTCTTTTCAACGCGAGGTTACGGCTCAACCTGATCATAACCGCGACGAACAACATCGCAAGAGATACGAGGAAGCTCCTCACCATTTTCAAGGCCGTGAAAACCGTAACCCCCGCACAGTGAGGCAGGGTTCTGCAAGGCCTTGCGGGGCCGGTTGCCGCCAAAGCGGGGGAATATCCCGCATCGCAGGACACAAAGAGCCGCTTTAAAGGGCGGCTTTTTGGTTTGTTATGCGGGAACAAGGCGCTTAAACTATGGACATCATTGGATTTTGTCAAGGAAGTGGTTGGGTTGTTTATGCGGTTAAGTATTGATAAATTCACCATATGGTGGTATAATATTGATTGACCGCCATCGCATTGTTATTGTACAATGGGTCTTTGCGGCCGGCCATTTAACGGCATAACGTTGCGCCGGCGAAGGGCCGGCTCATGCTCGGCATGAAATGATGCAGTGTGCAATGAGGGGGATGTAAGTGAAGATGGACAGATGTAATGTGGCCGCCGCTGTTATTGGGGCGATTTTTTTCGGAGTGAGCCTCTCCGCGTATGGCGCCGAGGACTACACGCAGTGGGCGCATGCGTGCAATATCACCCTCAATTCCTCAGCCACGGGCGCGAATGTCGCCACCCAGCAACTCGGCTTTCCCGTGCTTGTCAGATTGACAAGCACAACTCCGGCGTTTTCCTTTGCTCAGACGCAGGCCGGCGGGCAGGACATCCGGTTTTCAAAGGCCGACGGCACGCACATCCCGTATCAGATCGAGCGCTTTGACCAGACCAACCAGGTCGCGGAAATATGGGTGAAGGCCGACGTGAACGGCAACGACAATTCGCAATACATCTCCATGTACTGGGGCAATGGAACCGCAGTGGACAGTTCGAACGGAGCTGCGGTGTTCAACAACGGGTTTGTCGGCGCATGGCACTTGAATGAAACAGGAAATATTAATGCAAACGGGTATGCTGATGCAACTGGTGCGACGCCGCTTACCGGTGTCGGAATGGTTGCCGGTGACGATACGATCGCCGTTATAGGAAAAGGACAGAATTTCGGCAGTGCAAATGTTTCCAACATCCTTGCCGGCGTCACCGGCAAATATTTAGCTGCTGCTGCAGGGCCGAGTGAGACGGGCAAGAGTATAACGGCCATGATATGGACGCAATTGACAGGTGCGGCAAGTCAACAGTACATCTTTAACCAAGGCAGCGCCGGCGGCAACCGTTGGGACTTGGGTGTCAATCCTACCAATCCCTTCCCGTTTGAATTCGATGTCATTGACCATACCTCCGGCAATTTCGCAACAGATGTGGCCGGCATGGATGCCAATTGGCATCTCTGGGCAGTAACCTATGATACCTTGACACCTGCTAATCCCGCCCTGGCGGGCGCCGTGGCCGAGGGTCCGGTCGGCACTTTTATAGACCAGACGGTTCCGGCAAACAATGTTACTGCAAATGATATGACCCTGATTCGCGCTGTTCCTGCTGTAAATGATGCCTACTATTTTGGAAATGCCACAACGTTTAGGGCGCTCGGCATACATTTAGGCACGACGGGAACAGGCGTTTGGACAATCACGTGGGAATACTGGAATGGCGGCGCGTGGACCGCCTTAGGCGGAGTATTGGATGGAACAAAAAATACTGCCGGCGGCAACACCGGAAGTCTCACGCTAAGCGGTTCTGTTTCTTTTACCCAGCCTCCAAATTGGGCAACGACTACCGTGGACGGTATTGCAGCCTTTTGGATACGGGCGAGGCTGAGCGCCTTCACAAGCGTGACAACGCTGCCCATAGGAACTCAGGCTGTTTGCGGACCCACGGTTACCATTTGGAAAGACGGCAATTTAGCTTCTACGAGCGCGCTTTGGACACGTCCCACCAGAAGCGGTGAAATAGATATTGCGACGAGGACAGATCACACCCTTCTATTCAAAGGCATTGTCGACGAACCCTCTATCGCCGTCGGCGTCCGCTCCGCCGACTGGATCAAGCTCTGTTACCAATCGCAGAAGCCCGGCGCTTCGTGGCAAAGCTTTGCTCCAAAGGGTCCGGCGGCGCCCATTATCAGCGTACAGCCTGTGTCGCAGACAAAA
>DATFYJ010000449.1:0-3880 GCA_035315105.1 Chitinivibrionales bacterium | reverse complement strand
GTAGATCTTGTGAGTCTTGTTTGTGCCCGTATTCTTCTTGTGCCTGATGATATGCTCCGTGAGGCGTTAATCCTTCTTTGTCAATCAGCTCCACGGCGCGCTGATGCATCTTTGAGCCGGAGGCTGCTTTCCCGCGAATATGTTTTTCCAAATCTCCGGCATTCATTCCTTCGCCGCTGCCTCCTTGCTGACCGGGCCGTCCTTCGTGTCCGAAATTCCCACTGCCGGACCCGCCATCTTCGTTGAAAATATCGGCCGTGTCCATGTGCAGGCAGGCTTCCGGACCGGCGCGGCCGGCGTCGACTATTGCAAGGTGGTTCCCGCGGATCTGTGTCTGCCGGTAGTCGTAGGGTTCGCCTGAGGGGGAAACGCCGGGCTCTTCAATGTCAACAGAGTCATAGGCCAGGGAAAGACCGCGGCGGCCGGCGTCGACGGCGGCGATGCCTTCTTTGGTGGAAATGCAGCCGGTGATTCGCATGTAATTCTTGTCGCGCCGGATGTTCTCGCCGATCTGCCCGATTTGGTAGTCCTTCACGTTGTCGCAGGTCATTTTCGGGGTAACGCCCTTTTGGTGGTTATTGATAATCGGCTTGAGGGCGAAGCTGTCCATTGATTCGCGGCTGAAAACTTCTTCTGGTGCGCGATATGCGCGCCGCGCCTGGCCTTCGGGTGTGTAGTAAATAAAAATGCCGCTGCGCGTGGCAACGGCATCGAAAACAAGAAATCCCTCCGGGGTCTTCTTGGTGGACCCCATCGGCGATCGGTCGTAGTAGGTTTTGATTGGCATGAAAAGAGCCCTCCACTGTTTTACAATGAAGGGCTCCCATCCAAGGAGGCGGACCGAGCCTTTACGGTGCGCCAGGAACCATCACATCAGACTTTATAATACTATGGGCTTGCGGCAATGTCAAGATTTTTCTTTTCGTACAGCTTCACGACCTGGTCGTTGGTGACCTGTTGCTCGGTTCCAACCGCACACTCCCGGATCCCGCCGTTGCTGCAGACAAGCTCGAAGCGCAGAGAAAACTTACCCGAGTACCGCGGTTTCACGATCAACCGTTGCACCGCGTCGTTGGTGACCAGGGCAAGTTCCTCGGGCCTCATTTATTGATTTTCTTTTCCTTCTTGCTTTTTTTTAGGATCGGGTTTATCCATTGCGTCAAGTATTGCCTGGACAGCCTGCATGCGTCCTATGAGCTGGTCCCGTTCGCTCGTTTTCCGGTCAATAGCCATTTTCAAGTTTGAAAGATCGGACTGAAGACCTTCTTTTGTTATCTGCATTTTTATCCTCCGGGTAAAATGCCGGTCTATTCCCGGCAGTCAGCAGAATTTATATCTGCTTTGTTTACGCTTAAGAAATCGCGTAAAGCGGTATCTTCATGGCTGTATCGTTAAAGTACACGATAAGCCACTTGCTTGTATCCTGATTTCCGGTACTTGTCGTATTCACGACGCCGCTCAAACTGTCAATATGCATGAGTGCATCGAATGTCCCAGCCGTCTGCGGCCTACGAACATCCAAAATAACGGCCTTTCCTGATTTGCTTCCACCGAGATTAAAGGAGCTTCCTAGAAAACAGGACACATATCCAGTCCCGATTGTCGCTCCTGACGGTGCATCGACAAGGCCAACAACTCCGGCAGACATATCGCCAATCGTCGCGCCGCTGACCGATTCCAGGTACCCTCGCAAACCCGCCCTGAATGATGCAGTGCAAGTGTCCGTTCCAGCTGCATATTTCAGGTGTCCGAGAAATCCGCTCATGTAGTTATTTTGCCCAGATTTACTCGTCGTGATGAGGAAACGGGCGCGACCGGCGCGAACATCAACGCCGGAATATGATGCGCCGCCGTCATCGGTAAAAATATTTATGCCGGTTGACCTTGCTGCTCCCAGAACGTTTTCAGAACCCACGGCGGCACTCACGTATGTTCCCAAATTTATTGAACCGCTGGCGTCCAGATGCATTCCTGTTTGTGCCTTCAGTGTGCGCATGTTCACGGCGTAGCTGTCCTGGAGGATCGTGCAATCGCCGACATCTTCCAGCGTGGCGTGACAGTGGATTACTGCATGCCCGGAGGAATCCTTTTCCCTTACAACTGCTTCCATTGACGAACTCCTTAAAGTTGAAGTGAAGCCTCGGCCTTCCTCCGTGCCTCAGCTATTTCGTTCTGCCAGCGCGCCACCGTTTCCTCCATGACGGCCAGCTTCTCGGGTGGATAGTTGGCAAAAACCGCGTTGTGCGGGTCTGCCTGGAATAGTTGACATTCGAAAGACACTGCAGCGTTTTTGTATTGGTCGCGCTGCTGCCCGACCTTTGCGAGCCGCTCGATGAGCTCGTACTTGGAGAGGGTGACCGGATCCTTGCCCTCACAGAGATCGGTGGCCATGAGCCGGAGCTGCTGCCGGTAACGCTGCGAAAGCTCATCCGGCGTGATCGTTCGCATTTGTTTTCCCATGGCGCTACACTCCCGGCTTTGCGTCCGGCGCCTTTGCCGCGGGGAAAGGCAGCTCCTTGCCTGCTGGCTGCGCGGGAACCGTGGCGGCCGCTGCGGGATCCGCGGGCTTGCTGAACGTGCCGCCGACCCTGCGCTTGAGTATCTCCACGTCGGTCTTGAGATCGACAATGTGTTTGCCGAGCTTCTCCGCGTGGTCCTGCAGGGATTTCAGCATTCCCTCTTGGTAAACAGCAATGTCCTTGCGGGCCGCGCCTGCGAACTCGTCGACCTTTTCCTGGATGCGCTGCACCAGGTGGTTGTGAAGCGCGTAGATCACCAGAACGATAATCGCCGCGAACACCAGCCCGATCATGACCCCGAGAAACAAAGTTTGTAACATGAACGCCTCCGGTTAAAGTGAAAAATGTATCCGGCCAGATCTGTACCTTTGGCAGCAAGATAAACATTAAGATCGTTTTCTATGCCTTTATCCATTTTAAGCGTCTTCTCCCATTGCAATTTCTTCTCTGCGTTCCTGCGCCCGCTCAAGTTCAGCAACGCGCGTTTCTAACGATGTAAACCTTTTCGCAATAGCCTCAAAATCATAGTCTGGGTCTATTGCAATGTGCTCGGGCGGGGCTGGAGGCGGCTCGGGTTTTAATTTTGGCGGTGTTTTGTTGTTTTCCATATCTACTCCCGGATTACAGATTCCATCAATTTATCCAATCGCGGAGCCGCGTAGCATCTGCAGTCGTATTGACTGCCGGGAATCGCGCCTTTCATGTTCGCGGGGCGCGGGATCCAGGTCGCGCCGTTGTCAATAGAATATACGTTGGCGTTGTTCCATTTGCAAACAGCGCCGTCCATCTTGTAGTGATCACCGTGGCCAGGTGAAGGATTTGGAAACCGGCCGCCCGGGGTGCCGACGACGCGCTCATCCCCGACGCTGCTCCAAGTGTATTCGTCGACGCCGGCGGCCTGCTGCCGGTATGATGCGATATCGCCGTTGAGCTTGCTAACCTGGTCCCGGGCAATGAAGGAAGCGCGCGTCTCGACCTTTGCGAAAACTCCGCGCGTCAATTCGGTATCTGCAAGAATGTTGTCACTGATCGTTTCGGCCCGCTCGCCGGCGCGGATCCCGTTCGATATGACAAGGCGCGTGCCGCTGTATACGTCCTGCGTGCAATCCTTGATGAGTGTCACGTTGTCGTGGGCGAACGCCTCCATGCGACTCGCAAGCACTGGCTCTGTCGTGTAGATGTCGACGCCCAGGACCGCCTTGCAGATTTTGTACCACTGCTCCTTGTTGAAAACGTCGACGCGATTGCCGACGACGGTGAGCAGCTCGAGCATCTGGCTCGTCGGGAAAATGCTGTCGCCGCTTTTCTGGAATTCCTGCAGGGCGTGGTCCAGGTCGCCGCTCCATGCGTCCATGGTGAGC
>DATFYJ010000448.1:0-5982 GCA_035315105.1 Chitinivibrionales bacterium | reverse complement strand
CCGATCACCTCTCCGTATGCGCCCGAGTGGTATGTGGAGGCGGTGCGAACATGGGACGCGCCGCCGGTGACGCAGCAGATCGACGAGGACGAAACCCCCATTCCCCTCGGTAAAGGCGCGGTCTTCGTGCCGAGGATGTCGGACCCTTCCCTCGAACCCGACGTCCAGATCGCGGACTCGGCCGGCAAAGTGGTGCTCACGGGCAAGCCCGGAAAAAAATACTGCCTCATTCCCGGCACCTACAGCGTTCGCCTGGGAAACGGCACCACCAAACAGCGCATCGAGAAGTGGGTGGTGGTCGACGAAGGCAGGACCACCCCGCTCTTTCCCACCTGGTGCGGCCTTCAAGTGGACGTGGTAAGCGAAAGCAACATTCCCTTCCGGGGAAGCTACGAACTGGTACGGCTTGACGAATTCGAGCCGTTCGGAAGAGCCTACGGAAGGGACCCGACCAAGGGAGAGCGCATAAAGACCTGGATCCTCCAGCCGGGATTGTACAAGATTTTCGGGACCGGCGGAGGCTACAACGCGGTCACAAGCTTTGTGACGGTGCGCCTCCTTCCCGGAGAACTTACCCAGTTTCTCGCGGTGGAAGACTCGGTGACCGGAAAAATCCTGAGCGGAGGCGTCACCGATATCGGCGAAGCTTCGCGCAAGATCACCTCCCACTGGAAATACGGCCTCGATATCGGCGGCAGCATTCTCTTCAACACCACCAACGACACGAACAACTCGGCCATTGTGCTCCTCACCAACCTCCGCGTCAACCACTCCAGAAACAAGGGCGAGTGGGACACCAAGTTCTTCTTCGACGAGGAGCTCAACTTCTCGAATCTCAACATCTCGGAAATCAACAACACGTCCGATGATTTCCGGGTGTATTCCCTGTACATATGGCGTATCATGCACTGGCTCGGGCCGTACGGCCGGATGCAGTTCGAGACCAGCTTTTTTCCGCAGTACGACCGGTTCGAGGAATCGTCACAGCTTCATTTATTCCTGGTTACCGGCCCCGATTCGGCGGTGACCGCGGTGGACTCGGTTTCGCGTTCGAAAAGGCTCAAGCCTTCATTTTCTCCAATGTCCCTCGATCTCGGCGTCGGCGCGAATGTGGACGCCATTACGTCGGGGGTGTTCGACGCGAAAGTCAGGCTCGGCATAGGGTATTCTCAACGCAACACCTGGGGCCAGTACCAGGACGTTACCAGCGACAGCTCCTCGGCGATAAAAACCAAGGACGAGAAGTCTTCCTCTCTCCTCTCGGCGGACTCGCTCGACACGCTGCTGGCGCGTTTCCGGGCGAATTACAAGGTATTGCAGAAAGTAAACGATGCCGTGAATCTCACCTACGGTCCCGAAGCCTCCGTTGACGCCACGCTTCGGCTTGGGCGGGCGATTACCGCCGAGGGAGAGGTGATCGTGCAATTTCCCATAGAGCCCATCCTCGCGAAACACGCCGTTCTTCCGGATTACTGGGTGTACTGGGTCAACGCCTCCGTTTCCTGGAGAATCTCCCGATCGGTAACGCTTGACTATCTTTACGCGTTCCAATATAACCACCCGCTCTCCAGCGGTCCCTTGGTAGATCTCTCCCAACACCGTATCTGGCTGCGGTATTCATTCAATACATCCCGATAATATCAAATCATTCTTGTCTTGACAATTAAGAAAGAGTTGGGCGTTTCCCTCCCCTCGTCAAGCCTCGGGGTCGGGCCGGTCTCCTTGCGGGCTCGGCTATTCGCCTCGTTGCCGGACCGCCCTAATCGCCTCCGGCGAGGGGTCGGCCGGCAATTCGCTTTGGCTCACCCTCCAGTCCACCTAACGCGCGGCAACGGAAATCTATTCTGTCAATCTTCGTTATTCCGCAATCATCAATCCACCATTCTCCGTGGGTGCCCCCACACTGGTGCCTGGTTCAGCAGCTACTTCCACTTGGGGTGCACCCAGGAGGGGGTAGCGGAGGAACGGCGCGCATTCGACATTGTGCAATCATATGGGGGAGCGCGCCGGGCCGAAGCGAGGGGGACACCTACCCCACATGAATAATATCTCTGAATTGATTCGTATAGTAATAGACTTAGCTTGTACCTTCATATCCGTATCAGTTATTTTCCTCTCTCACAATCATAGAGCCCGACTCCAAATAGCCTTGATCGGGCTGTATGGTCTGCGAGGATGGCGGAACTGGCAGACGCGCGAGACTTAGGATCTCGTAGGGAAACCTGTGGGGGTTCGAGTCCCCCTTCTCGCAACATCGGATTTCTTTTTTCGGGAGGATTATTTGAAGGCTGCCGTCTCTGAACCGCGTTCATACATTCGCATTCTCGACATCGAAATCCCGAAAGAGGACGTCGAAGGCGAGTACAACAAAAAACTTTCGAAGTACAAAAAGGAAATTTCTTTGCCCGGCTTTCGGGCCGGAAAAGTCCCGCTCGACCTTGTACAAACCAGGTTCGGCAAATCGATCTACGCGCAGACCGTGGAAGACGTTGTCGAGCGGTCGTTCGAAGACGCATGCAAACAGAACTCGCTTTCGCCTATCAGCCGGGGAAAAATAAGCAACCTCAAGGCGGATGAAGGCGCTCCGGTTTCCTTTTCAATAGAATTCGAAGTCGACCCGGCCGTGGAAATAAAGTCCTATGCGAACCTCAACATCAGGGCCGAACCAAAAAAAATCAAGGACGCGGACGTGGAAAAGGCGGTCGAGGAACTTCGCCAGCGCCATGCCGAGCTTGTCGACGTTGCCCGCCCCGCGAAAAAGGGCGACAGCGTCGCCATCGAGTACGTCAAGGTGGTCGTCGACGGCGCCGAGCGCAAGGATTTTTCGAACCCAAAATACCCCATCGAGCTGGGTAACGGCGAAATAAAGGAATTCGACAAGTCGCTTATCGGCCGCAGCGCCGGAGAAACCGTGGACGTGGACATCCTGTTCCCCAGGGACTTCTCCTCAAAGGACCTTGCGGGCAAGGACGCGTTCTTTTCCGTGAAGATCAACGCGGTCAAGGAAAAGATCGTGCCCGAGCTTTCACCTGAATTCCTCAAGAAGCTCGGGAACTTCGAGACCGAAGCGGCGCTCGCCGACGCGGTGCGCAAGGACCTTGAACTCAGGGAAAAGGAACGCTCGAAGAACGAGGCGTATTCCGAGGCCATCGCCAAGCTTGCGGACAAGAACGCTTTTGAGGTTCCGGAATCACGCATCGCAAGCTACCTCGAACACATGGCCGGCGAAATCCGGCAGTATGCTCGCCCCGGAGAAGCGCTTCCCACCGAGGAGGAAATCAACCGGAAGTACCGCGACTCCGCGATACGGGCGATCAAGCGCTACAAGATCATCGAGTATGTCGCCACCAGGGAAAAAATCAAGGCGACCCAGGCGGAAGTGGACCGCCAGGTGGAGCAACTTGCCGCTGCCTACAACCAGCCGTTCGAACAGCTTAAACAGTCGCTGCGCGCCAACGGCACCACGAACAGGATTCGATCGGACATTCGCGAACGCAAGACCCTGGATTTTCTCATCGGAGAGTATGTGCCGGAGAAAACAGAAGAGGTTGCGGAATAGCGAATTGCCCGCCGACCCCGGCCGACAGGCATAGGGCGGTCCGGCAACGAGGCCAAACGGCCGAGCCCGCAGGGAGACCGGCCCGAGCGCAGCGAGGGAAACGCCCAAGTCTTTTTCTTGTCTTGACAAATTCATCGCACGCATGACATCATAACATAGAAGGATATCCCCATGTCGCTAGTCCCCATTGTTGTAGAACAGACCGGCCGCGGCGAGCGTTCCTACGACATCTATTCCAGGCTGCTCAAGGAACGCATCATCTTTATGGCGCAGGAAATCGACGAGACCATCGCCGACCTCGTGATGGCCCAGCTCATCTTCCTCGAATACGAAGACTCGGACAAGGACATCACCATCTACATCAATTCTCCGGGCGGCGTCGTTTCGGCAGGACTCGCCATTTACGACACCATCCAGTTCATCAAGCCGAACGTGAGCACCATCTGCATCGGACAGGCGGCGAGCATGGCGGCCATCCTGCTTGCGGCCGGCGCCAAGGGAAAACGCTACGCGCTCCCCAATTCGCGCATCATGCTGCACCAGCCGGCGGGCGGCGCGGGCGGCCAGGCCACCGACATCGCGATCCACGCCAAAGAAATCATGCGCATCAAGGAGACGCTCAATTCCATCCTTGTGAAGCACACCGGCCAGCCCATGGACGTGATCCGCAAGGACACCGACCGCAATTTCTTCATGGACGCGAAAGAAGCGCTTGCTTACGGCATCATCGACGAGATCCTTACCAAACGGGAAAAGTGAGATGAACCAGAAGCCGAAATACCCGGGCATCAAGTGCAGCTTCTGCGGCAAGAGCGCCGACACCGTGGCCAAGCTCATCACCGGCCCGAGCGTGCACATCTGCGCCGAATGCGTCGAAATGTGCAACGAGATCCTGCGTGAGGACAAAAGCAAAACGCCCGGCGACCTCGCCCTGGACACGCTCCCCACACCCCGGGAGATGAAGTCCTTTATCGACCAGTACGTGATCGGCCAGGACGACGTGAAAAAGGGCGTGTGCGTCGCGGCGTACAACCATTTCAAGCGAATCCTGTCCCGCACGCAGCTCGACGACGACGGCGTGGAAATCGAGAAAAGCAATATCCTGCTCATCGGCCCCACCGGCACGGGCAAGACCCTTATCGCCCATACCCTGGCGAAGCTCCTCAAGGTGCCGTTCACCATTGTCGACGCCACGGTGTACACCGAGGCGGGGTACGTGGGCGAGGACGTGGAAAACATGCTCGTCCGCCTGCTCCAGGTGTCGAACTACGAGGTGCCGAAGGCCGAAAAGGGGATAATTTACATAGACGAATTCGACAAGATCGCGAGGAAATCTCCCAATCCGTCAATCACCCGCGACGTGTCGGGCGAAGGCGTCCAGCAGGCCATGCTCAAGATCCTCGAAGGCACCATCGCAAATGTCCCCCCAAAAGGGGGCCGTAAGCACCCGGAGCAGAACCTGATCCCCATCAACACGCGCGACATCCTCTTCATCTGCGGCGGCGCATTTGTCGGGCTCGAAGACGTCATCGAGGCGCGCATCGGCCAGAGCCGCATGGGGTTCAACGCCGAGCTCAAGCGCAAGCAGGGAAATTCCATCGGCGACATGCTGCGCAAGGTAGAGCCCGACGACCTCATCAAGTACGGCATGATCCCGGAGATCGTGGGCAGGGTGCCCGCGGTGTTCGGGCTCGATCAGCTCGACGACGAGGCCCTGCTCAAGATCCTCACCCAGCCCAAGAACTCGCTCGTGCGTCAGTTCCAGAAACTGTTCTCCATGGAAGGCATCCGCCTCACCTTTTCGCAGGACGCGCTGCGCGAGGTGGTGCGGACCGCGGTGGCAAAGAAGACCGGCGCCCGGGGCCTGCGGAGCGTTTTGGAGAACGTCCTCATCTCAATCATGTTTGAAATCCCCGACCGCGACGACATCAAGGAATGCCTCATCACCCGCGACGTGATTCTGCGCAAGACCGAGCCTGTGTTCGGATTGAAGGTCGACAGGAAGATTGCGTAGAAGAAAGTGGTGGAGCTGAGGGGGATTGAACCCCTGGCCTGTTGATTGCGAACCAACCGCTCTCCCAGCTGAGCTACAGCCCCATTGCTATAAAAAATAATACCCGATAACTATAACAGCATAATGTTTTGGTGGGGGATGTGTCCCCCTAGGGTGCGGCTTCCGGCGCCTCCTTGCTAAATGCCACAAAATCCGGAGGCGCCGGCGATCCGCACCCATACCCCCTCGTGGGTAGCCCCCAAGTAAGTTGATTTGCAAGAAAGAAACTTCGGCTGCGGGGGCACCGAGAAAAAGAGTTGAAACGTTGAACAGTTGAAGCGTTGAAAAATCAAAGAGGAAGCCCTGCTGATTTGTTGCCGATACCAATTGGCGCAAGAAGAAGTAATTGACTGAATAGAATTCCGTTGCC
>DATFYJ010000447.1:0-5463 GCA_035315105.1 Chitinivibrionales bacterium | reverse complement strand
GCGGCTTGCCGGTCGTCACATATGCGTCGGATCCGCCGCGGTAGTTTCCGGGGCCGGAAACGCTCCAGGTGACAAGGTTGCTTGCCGTCGGGCACAGGTTCCCCTGGCTGTCCACCACTTTCGCGGCAATAAAGGCCGCGTCGGTCCCGTTGGCCTTTATCTGAAAGACTTCGCCGTCCTGTTTTACAATGGGAGAATCAACCGCTAGCACGATGTGGTCGGCGCTGCCCGCAGTGATCTTCTGGTCAACACACACCGTGTTTCCGGCAGAGTCAAGACCCTCGGCCAAAAGCGTGTCGGCCGCCCAAGCCACGTCCCAGTAGCACTGCATGGGCAGCTGTGTGGTGGTCTGGGTGAGGTCGTTGTTGTTGCCGCTGCCGGTCCACGGGTTGGGCGTTTTAACGCCAAGGCTCGTTCCGTTAAGGGAAAGCTTGACGCTTGGACAGTTGCTGAACACATTGACCCTCACGGTGCCTGTGCGGTTCCAGTGGTGCGCAATGGACACCACGGGTTTGATCGAGAACGGCGTCCAGCATGCCTGATAAATCTTGTACAGCATTTTGGGAAAACGGTTGAAGTCCATCATTGAAGTCCCGGTCGACCTTACGCCGGCCGCGGCCACACCTTCCAGATAGTCAGCCTGTTCGCCGGGCGTATCGGCCATATACCATTGACAAACGCCAAAGCAGCTGGCCGCCCTGCTCGCCCGCCAGTTCTGAACGTACTGGGCGGCAAAGGCGATTTCGTAGTCGTAGGCAAACCGCGCCGAGCTCCTGTTCCAGGCCTCCGCGCACCAGGCAGGGTTGTTGGGGTACTGGTTCTTGACTCCTATTTCGCACCCGGAAAGCGTGCAGGAGAGAATGTCGCCGTTTGCAGGATTGGGCGTCCTGTCGGCCTGTGCCCGTGTGTTGACGGTATCCCACTTCACCGATATGGCCTTCAACGCCTGTGCAAGAGGGGTCGCCATGGCGCCGTTGTTCGCTTCCCACGCGAGGACCGACGGATTGTTTCTGTCGCGGATGATCATGTCCCGGTGAAGCTCGCTCTTGAGGATGCCCTTGTAGTCGGTGATAAGCGTGGTGCTGAAGGCGCCCTCGCCCTCGCCGCTGGGCTGCACCAGCATGATGCCGTAATTGTCGCATGCGCTGACAAACCCCTTACTGCACGTCGAATGCCCGGGCCTCCACAGGTTGCCACCGCAATCGGCCATGATCTTGGCGTCGCGGAATTCCTGTTCGTTCGGTACGGCCGTGCCCAGCGCCGGGTAGTCGTACCGCGAGGCGCCGCCGTACAGCAGGTGCTTGTGGCCGTTGATATACGGGAAATCCTTGTCCCACGTGATCACCCTGATCCCGAGCGGGCTTTCAAACACGTCCAGCGTCGCCGCCCCGACCTTCACAATATGGTAAACCTTGTACAGATACGGCGTGCCGAACACGCTGTTGTTGGGGTACCACAGCGTGGGATTGGCTATGTCGCCGGTCTGGTCGAACACAAAGGCCTGGCCCGCGGGAATCGACTGCGTGCTGGTGAGGCTTAGCACGACGTTGTTGCCCCTGCGCACGTCGACCACCTTCGTGGTGAGGCTCACGTTCTGCGGCCCCGCGCTTTCGTTGAGCACGTTCGTCATGATCCGCACCGCCGCCGAGGCGTCCGATGCCGAGACGGTGGCGACATAGGTCCCCCACTGGTTGACAACCGAGTATACGTTCTGCGGAACATGGACCTTGTCGGTGATGTGCATCCACACCGGCCTGAACAGGCCGCCGTCGGCCTGGCCGAACCTGAACACCAGGGAAAACCCCGGGTCCTGGTAAAAGGCCTGGCTCTTGCTCACGCGCACGGCGAACACGTTGTCCGTCCCGCCGAACTGGACGCTTGCGGTGACGTCGACAATGAACCCGACAAAGCCGATGACGTGCGTGGCATTGGGGTTCACCGCACTGTTGCCGGGAATGAGGGTGCCGTTGATGTACGCCTGGGCGCCCACATGCGCGCCCTCGATTTCTATGAATATCTTCCTGCCCGCGTACTGATTGTCAAGCGTGAAGTGCTTCCGGTACCAGCAGGTGCCGCCGAGCATGGAGCCGTCGCCGCCGCCGCTCCCCTGGTTGATGTAGGTGTCGGTGTCGTTCCAGCAGTGCGGAATGCCCACGTCCTTCCACCCGGCGTCGTTGAACGTCGGGTTCTGTGCGTTCGCAGGGTCGCCTTTGTTGAACTTCCACGGCGTTTCCCCAAGGTTGATCGTCACCCTGTTGCTCGGTTCGGGCGTATATGTTTCCGCGGGACTGGCCATGACAAGGGCGAGTATGATATTGAAAAGCAAGGTAATTCTTGTCCCGGTCATTTTTTACCTCCGGATAATAGTTAAATTTCCTGTACAATCATAATATCTTGGGCGTTCCCTGTTTACAAAATCCCAATAATTAAACTTGGGCGCCCCGCCGCTTTGCGGCGGCGGCCGTCCTTCCGGTCTCGGCCTTCAGCCTCGGGCCGCCTCGGCCCTATGCCGCGGTAGCGGCGGGTCCGGGCGGCACCGCGCTTTAGCGCGGCCTCCAGTCCTGCCTGGCGCCGGGCATACGACAATTACCGTTTTTGTCTTCTCCCCCTCAGTGGCGCAGACGCGCACGGAGGACAAGGGGCGAGGACAAGTCCGCATTTCCCGGAGGGAAATGCTTTACAATATCTCTTCCCCTGTTCCGCAGCCCCCCGGAGTGCGCGGCGATTTTGCGCCACTGTGGGGCGGCGTTCTTTGCCTACTTTCTTTCGCTGCAGAAAGAAAGTAGGGCGTCGCGCGGGGGCGCAACCCCGCCTATTTCGAACTCCACATCGCCGATTGCGTCACGGTCTGGATGGGAGAATCGTCAAGATAGGAAACAACCACCGAATCCCCGTCCTGGACGGATATGAATCCCGGCCGCGAAGTCCCTGTTGTAAACCCGACCGTGCCGATGAAATTTCTGATCGTTCCGCCCGTCACCCGCAGCGTGTCCTTGATGCCGACAGGGTCTTTCCGGCTGACGATGCCGACCACCGCCGTGCTGTCGGCAATGTCGTCGTCGCTCAGGTTGATCGTCATGGCGCTGCCGGTCCCGTGGTACGCGGCTGAATCGAGAAACATCGTGGCAAGGACCGGCAGCCAGACGCAAAGGCCGGCCGCGACATCTTGGCGCGGGGTCTGGTCGTGATACACAATCGATATGGTGTCGCTGGTTGCGCCCATCACGGCCAGAATGCTGTCGCCCGAGGATGCTTTCAGCGAGAACCACAGGTTTCCATAGAAGTCACCGTTTGACCCGTTGACGGACCGTAATCGTGCGGAAAAACCGGTCTTGTCCTTCTTGCTCGCGACCGACACCATGAGAACGGAATCGGTGACGTCCGAGTCCCACACATGGATCAGCAGCGGATGGACCACGCCGAGGATCGGCGACCCTCCGGGCTGGACAATGCCGGTCACGCCGGTCCAGGCGGTTGAAACGGAATCCTTTGCCGGGAGGGAGGCGCCGGCATAGAGCGCCCAAACCCTATCCCCGTCGGAGACGCGGATCGTGCGCTTGACTGAATCGGACTTGCTTATGGAGAAGAAAACACTGTCCGAATACGTGCCGGCGGCGCCGGGAACCTTCCCGAGAGAAGCAACGATACCTGCAGGATCGGTGGTACTCCGTACCGTGACCGGAACAGCGGCGCCGGAACGGTCCGAATCGACCACGGTGACCACAAGCGGTACGATGCAGCTCTGGTATGAGCCGTTGTCAAACGAGATGATTGCTTTGCGGCCGGGGGCGGCGGCGAGCAGAACGTCGTTGAGGCCTGAATATGATGAAATCGGTTTGGCAGCGGCGGCGTACCCTGCTGCCGTCACGACAATCGTGTCGATGGCGAGCGCCGCGGGCTTTGCGAATTCACCTGACGCTCCGAAGTCGGCGGTTCTCGATAATCCGTACCCGCCCCCAACATTGACATCAAGCACTCTGAAAAGGAACTCGGCGCTGCCGAGCCCGAGTTTCACGAAACACAGGCGCCCGGCCGAAAGCCCTTTTCCAAACGGATTGAACCGATAGCTGCCGCGATCCAGTTTCTTTTCAACGACAGGGGCAATGATCCGTCCGAGAAGGTCGCAGACGTCAATGTGCACGAACTCGCTGTTCCCAATAATGCCGAAACACACGCATCCCTGTTTGACAATCGGCGTCTTGGCAGGGGATACCTTGCCGGGTGCAAAATGTGCTGCGCCCGAATTCGTAAGGGCGTAACCGCCGGACGAGTCTGTCGCAGTTGACAGAGGCAGTCCTTTCAAGGCCACCACTGCTCCCGCGATTCCCTTGAGTGTGGCGGAATCTTTTACCGAGCCGGTAAGGTTGATGGACTGCGGAAGGGCGAAGGACAAGATGCCCGCAAAGAGCATGATGACAATGCACTTCTTCATCGACCTTTTCCGGCAAGAAAGCGACAAAATGATAATTTATTGAACAGTGGAACTATCATTCGCTATTCTGATTGACCTCACCCCTGTCCTCTCTCCGGCAGGAGAGGGGGACTGTTGCCATGTATGACCTGAGTTTATTCAGGTTGCGGCGTCCTTTCTTTTCCACAGTTCTCCGTGGGTGCCGCCACAACAATGCATGGTCTCGCAACCGCTTTGCCAAGGCGGCCACCCTAGAGGGGGTAGCGGAGGACCGGGCACGCATATGAAAAATGTTGACTTGCTGAACGCGTGACCGGGCCGTAGCGAGGGGGAAACTTCCCCCACTCACCAGCATTATTTGTTTTAGTAAATAAAATCCATAATAGCATGCGCCGGGATCGTCGGCTTGACAATCTGCGTGCCCTGTTTGATCTTGAACGAAACGGCCGCCGCAGTGTTGTTGTAGGCAACGACCACGATCCTTCCGTCGGTGTTCCTGAATGCCGTCGCCTCGAGGCCGGTCAAGGAGCTTAGACAGCCCAGCCTCACGGCGCCGGGACGCAGGTACCTACTGAAATGCCCAAGGTAATAATACGAAGGGCAATAGTGCACCGAATCGTTGTTGAAATCGATGTACACCGACGAAGCGCATCCCGTGTTCGGGTCGTGCCGCGGCAGACCGTTCTGGTCCAGCACCAGGTTCCACTCGACCCATCCTTCAGTCCAGTTGTTCAAATCGCCTATTATGTCATGCGCATAGTTCTGGCCGGTCGACCAGTTGCCCATCGGCAGGCCCTCGGCCTCCTCGGTCGCCAGCAGGTGCTTTGTCGGAAAATTATCGTGCGTGGTCGCGACGTTGTCGAACTGGTCGCCGGAATACCAGTGAAATCCTGTGCCCCAGGCATACTTTCCGGCCACCGTGTCGCCAAGAATGGTGCTTGCCCATGTCGCGACGTGGTCTTTGTTATGGTCGAATATCGTCACCTTGACGTTGACATTGTTCTGGGCCAGCGTCGGGCCGAGGTTGTTCTTCAGAAAATCCCGCTCCGAGG
>DATFYJ010000446.1:0-16064 GCA_035315105.1 Chitinivibrionales bacterium | reverse complement strand
AATAGGCATCCTGATCTGCCGCGCGCTGCGCTACGCGCACAGCCACGAATATGCGCTGTACGGGGAAACCTATCACGGCATCATCCACCGAGACCTCAAGCCCAACAACATCATGGTTGCCGACGACGGCACCGTCAAGCTCATGGACTTCGGCATTGCGCGGCCCATCGACGCATCAATCCACACGACCGACAACTCCTCGGTGCTTGGCAGCATGCAGTATCTCTCTCCGGAGACGCTCGAGGGAAAGACCGCTGACGTTCGCACCGACATCTATTCCCTGGGCGCGATATTGTACGAGCTGGTGACCGGCACCAAGGCCTTTGCCGATGACAACATCTCCAAGCTGATGCTGTCCAAGGTGCGGAACGAGTTCAAGCCGCTCGATTCGTTCAGGATCAAAATCCCGGCGAGGCTCAGGCGCGTCATCCAGCAGTGCCTCAGCCGGGAGCGCGAGCGCCGGCCGCAGGATGCGGCGTTCCTGCTCGCCGAACTCACCAGGGTGCACAAAAGCCTCACCCCGCTGTCGCCGGAAGCGGTCATGCAGTCCTTTACAGGATCGGAAAACGGCGGCAGAACCGAGGTGGGGTACCGGCGGCGGCTGCCGCTGCGCGCCGTTGCCGGCGTAATGGCCGCGGCCGCCGTGGTTGCGGCCGTTGCGGTCGCAGGGTATCTTGCCTACCAGCACCGGTTGACGCAGCGGCAGGCGGCCCCTTTGGCCGCGCGCCAGGTTCCGAAGGCCGCACCCGGCCCGCATAGCGAGCCCACCGCGGCCGGTGTGCGTGAAAAGCTCATGTCCGCGCCGAAGACCTCCCGGAAGCCCGTAATAGCGTTCGCCGTGCCGGCCGAAAAGACGGCGCCGCAGCCGCTGCCGACGGTCTCGCCCCTGGACGAACTCAAGGCCCAGTACGGCACAACGGACCTGCTTGAGCTTTTTGTCAAGCAGGTCAAGCTCGGGAACTACGAACAGGCCTCCACCGCGTACGGGGCGATGACCGCCGAGCAGCAGCAGTCAAAGCCCGCGGTGCTGTGCCGCATCCTCATGCTCGAGGCGCTCGGCGACACCAAATCCCTGGACAACGTCCTGCAGTCGTCCTCGCTCGACGACGGGGAATTCTACCTGGCCCAGGCGAAGTATCACTTTAGGACGGGCAATCTCGAAAAATGTCTTTACTTTCTGGATGCAAGTCTGAAATCGCACTGCGAGATCGTCAATCCGGTCGTCCTCCGCCAGGACGTCCTGTACTACCGGGCGCTCAGTTATTCTAGGGAATTCGACGATCATCCGGGCCAGGCGACTATGAAGAACGCCTTTGACGCGTGGTTCGAGGTCAAGCTGCTCTTCCGCTCGACGCCGGGAAACAATTATTATCAGAAGGCGGTTTCCGAAATGCAAAGGATCGCGGACAAGGCAAAGGACGTGCGGGGGTAGCCATGACGCATTCCCGCCGCAATCTCTCGCTGTGGGCCGCCGTGCTCCTGTGCGGCCTTGCGGCCCGGGCTTCGTTCGGCAGCTTTGCGACGCTGGTGGGCGACCTTCCCAGGACGGTTGCGGCCGAGAAGGGCCCGTACCTTGTCACCTCGGATGTGTTCGTGCCGGCAGGTAAAACGGTGTCGGTCGAGGCAGGGACGGTCTTTCTTTTCAGGAATTTTACGGGACTGCACGTGCAGGGCACGCTGGTGGCGAAGGGCACCGCCGTCCGCCCAGTGGTGTTTACTTCCGAGAACGACAAACGCTTCAACCCCGGGGCGGCCCTGCTTCCCAACCCCTACGACTGGAACGGGATCTTTGTCCACGACGACGCCATCGGGACCGACCTGCAGCACGTGGAGGTGGCGTATTCGGTCTACGGCATCAACTCGCTCACCAAGTTCGTCCGGATTCTGGAAGGCGTGTTCAGGGAAAACGGACGGGCCAGCCTCACCATCGAGGGCCAGACGCAGAACGTCGGCGCGGAGCCGTTTTCGTATTCGCTTTCCGTAAAGAACGCGTCCGTCGACGGCGTGCCGGTGAAGATCCTTACGGACCCGGACGCGCCCAAGCGGAACGCAATTCGCTATACGGGGCTGTCGCTGCTGGTGGTGGGCGCCGTGGTCGGCGCGGTGTATACCGAGCAGTGGGACGCGTCGAAGCAGCGCATGACCCAGGTGACCGGTGACCTGTTTACGTACATGAATTCCGATTTTGTCGCGGCGCAGAATGCGCGCAACAACAACGCCGCGCTCATGAGCGCGGGCTACATTGTTGCGATTGTGGGCGCGTGCGGCTTCACCTATTCCTTCTTCTTCTAGGGTGTTTGTGAACATGTTTTTCCGTGGACGGATGCGCTGGGCGTGGCTCGCGGCATTTGTGCTGGCGTCGTGTTCGAACGATTACAACCCGTTTACCGACCTTTCAAAGGCGCGCGCGGTGGTAACGCACAAGTCGTTTGCCGACAGAGACACGCTCAACATCTTTACGACCGAGACCCTCGTGGTCAACGTGGCCGACCGCGAACTGGTGGACTCGTTCTCGATTCTGGCGCCGTCGAACCGCCGCGCGCCGGACACGTTCGTGGTGCGGAAAGCAGGGCAGCCCCTTGCCTCCGGTCCCTACACGTACCTCCTTTCGCTCACCGACACGGGCTGGAAAACGGTTACGGTCAGCACCTTTCGGAACAACGGCGACCGGGTTCCGCAGGAGTTCTTCCTGTACCTGCGGTCACCGCTCCGCCAGTCCCCTTTGAGCGGCGCGTACGGCGACAGCGTGGCGCTTTCGACGCCGCAGGTGGGCGACACCGACGTGGCCTATCACTGGGACTTCGGCGGCGGTTCCGTCGTCTCGTCGTCGAAGCCGAAGACGGTCGCATCGGTAAAGATGAGTTCGCTGTCCAACGCCGGCAGCCTGTGGGTGTCCGACCCGTCGGGCGCGCATCCGTCGCCCGCGGCCCCCTTCTCCTATACGCTGAAGGACACCACCGGCCCCATTATCAAGTGCGTCAGCGACGGCTACGTCGGCAAGGACACCATCATCACCGGCGACACGACGTTCTACTTTAAAGTTCAGATCTGGGACCCGGCACAGACGGGCGCGGTGCAAAGCGCATCTGTCAACGGACGGAAATTCGACATCGACGACGATCCTTTTTACATTTGCATCCTCACGCGCATGGACACGAACGTCCGCCTGTTCCCGGTGACGGTTTCGGCCGTCAACAACCCGCAGTTCCGGGTCTCTTCGGCCAAAACGTTCTGGTTCCAGTTCAGCAGCACCATGGCGCACGGCGGGGGCGTGCTGTTCTCGGTGACCGACCCGAGCACCGACACGTCGGTGACCTCGTCGCGCACCAAGGGGTTACTCGGAAATATCGAGGACTACGTGCACGATTCGATTCTTGTTATTGTAAAGCTGTGGGAGAACAACGCGAGCAATAGCCTGGCCGACACCGTGCGCGGCAAGGGCAAGGCGGACTGGAGCTTCAGTCGTCTTCCCCTTGCAATTGGCTCGAACATTGTACGGCTCGCGGCGTACTCCGCAAACGGCGATTCGCTCGCCGGGAAATCGCTCCTGATCGTCTGTGACACCACCCTGAAAGACACCACGCCGCCGGTGATCGTCGATGTCACGGCCAACGGCGCGCCCGTTGCCAACAAATTTGTCACCGACTCCACGGCCGTGCTCCGGATCATCGCCTTCGATGAAGGGTCGGGTGTAGATTCCCTGTTTGTCAACAAGCGGCCGCTTGCCCAGAGCGCCCAGGGCAACGGGTTCATCTGGTTCGACACCGTGAGCGTGTCACACCGCCCGGACGGCAGCGCCTTCGCCATCATTGCGGTTGACAATGCATTGAACCGCGACACGGTCTCGTTCGTACTGTGCCAGAACAGGCCGCCGCAGATTCTGCGCGCCCCGCCCGCCATTGACACCATTTCCCTCGGCAGCCGCCTTGTTGACACGATCATCTGGACGGATCCGGACAACGATCCGGTCAAGGTGCAGAAGGCCAGGGGTCCCGACAGCATGAACTCGGTTGTGTCCGGCCAGATACTCCAGCTGTCCTGGACGCCGCAGCTCCCCTCGGATACCGGTCTCAAGAAGGTGGTGATCAATCTGTCGGACGGATACCAGACCGCCACGGATTCGTTCCAGGTGTTCGTGACGGCGGCAGGCGGTCTTCCGCCCGCCGTGCAGATTGACACTGCGGGAATGGCGGTCCCGGCCTACCTTGAAGCGAACAAGGACAGTCTTGTACTGAATGTCAAGACCCGCAACGATTCGGGCAACGCGCCGCTTTCCTTTTCCGCAATGCTCAACGGCGCTGCGCTTTCCATGGCGGGCCCGCTGTGCGTCTGGCACCCGGGCCTCGGCGATACGGGAAAGCAGACGATCAGCGTGACCGTCACGGACGTGAACCACCGGAGCGTGTCGGCCCTGTTCCCCGTCACCGTGGTGCCGCCCAACCGGCCGTGCACGCTCGCCGTGAAGTATTCGATCCCGGTGACGTCCGACGGGGAGCTCAACATGTACGGCCAGACAGCCGCGGACACGCTTTTCTTTATTGTCAACGACCCCGATCTTCCCGCAGTGGAGCGACACACCGTCACCGTGAAGTGGCCGTCGGGCCAGACCCAGTTCGTGGCGGACTCAACCGGGCTGTTCAAGGTCATTCTGCCGCCGAAGCCTCCGAACGGCCGGACCAAGGACACCCTGCTCGTGTCCGTGACCGACCGCGCCGGCCATGCGGACTCGCTCAGGTTCTTCATCACCTATGGTCCGCCCGGCCCCGAGCCCTTTACCGGCAGGATCTACATCAGCACCCTGAGCAGCGGCGCTGCCATCACCGGCACCCTGTACGGATTTCCCCTGCTGGTCCGGCTTGACACGACGATCTTTACAAGAGCGAATTTCGCCCAGGCCGCGCCGAACGGACGCGACGTGCGGTTCAAAAATGCCGCCGGCGCGCCGCTGCCGTACCAGATAGAGCGCTGGGACAACAGCACGTATGTCGCCGAGATATGGGTCAAGGTGGATGCAATCATCCCGTCAAGCGATTCCCAGTACATCGTGATGACCTGGGGCAGCGGCTCAGCCGTGGACAGCTCGAACGGCACTGCCGTGTTCGACACGGCCGAAGGGTATATGGGCGTATGGCACATGAACGACGGCTCGCCAACGCAGAACGCCAATTCGGCGCAGGCGCAGTTCAATGCAACCCCGATAGGTGGAATCGGCGGCGACATGAATCCTACCATAGGTTACGGTTCCGGCATCATTGCTGGCGCGGACAGCTTGGTCAACAGCAGGTATCTGAACGCAGGGCTTTTACCCACGGTGCAGAATGTTTCGATGAGCGCATGGGTCAATCCAACGGTAAAGACTCCTTGGATAAAAATCATCTGCAAGCCATGGCCCAACTATGGAGGTGCTTACCAGGTCTTTTCTCTGGAGGTCACGGGCCCAAGAGATTCGGCGATCCAGTTCCACGTGGGTCTCAACCCGCAGTTCTCGAAATACGCCGTGAGCGCGGATTCTCTCCAAGCAAAAGTGTGGACACACCTCGCGGGAACCTACGACGGAGCTACGATCCGCCTGTATGTGAACGGCGCGCAGGCAGGCGAGTATTCGTGGACAATGGGCCCCGTGCCCCCCGTGCCCTCCAACCAGATGCCGTGGACCATAGGCGGATGGGGCGGGAACAATGGGGAAATTCTCAACGGCAAGATTGACGAACCGAGAATCTACAACGGCGTGTGGTCGCCGGATTATATCAGGTTTTCGTATGAGAACCAGAGGCTGGGGAGTGCGGTGCTGAGGTTTAAATAAAGTTATTCAATTTTTAATATTCATGTGGGGGAGGTTTCCCCCTCGCTACGGCCCGGTCGCGCGGCTTAACATATCAGAAACCCTGCTGTGCGCGACCGGTCCTTCGCTACCCCCTCCTGGGTAGCCGCCTTGATAAAGCTGTTGCAAGACCATGCATTGTTGTGGCGGCACCCACGGAGAGTAGTTGAAGCGTTGAATAGTTGAAAAGCCAATGCCCGAAAACCGGACAAAGAAAAACAAGTGTCATTGCGAGTGAAGCGAAGCACCACGACTACGACCGCATACAATGCCAAAGGAGTAGTCGCGTCCGTGAATCTCCTGTTGAATTTACTCTTCCAGGTTCGGCGCAGACACACGACAAGGATAGGATAAGATGCACCGCATAATTTCTTTTGGGAAAAAGGTTGGGTTGGCGATTCTGTTGGCGTTCTGCCTGATCGGTTGTTGGGGTGATTACGAGGCCGGAGAAACGGTGTATCCTGCCGCGATTGACGCCGGAGATTCCGCGGCGATACGGGCGATTCTGGATTCGAACGGGCTGATGAACGTGACGGTGAGGAAGGTGATTGATCAGTATGCAAAAGGCAAAATTAATTATCTGAACATGGATTCTTTGGGACTATATTCTTTTTCTTTCACGAAGGACTTTAACATGCTTGACAGCATCCGCACCATCAATCTGTCCCAAAACAATATTCTGAAAGTAAGGGTGTTGGATAGTATTGCATTCCATGCTGAAAACCGTTGTGTCATCATGGTTAACCATAATCTTTTGGATAGCCTTCCTCTTTGCCTATTGGGAATAAGAGGAATCCAAGGCATTGAGTTGGAGTACAACAAAATCGATTCAATTCCCGCAGAAATAGTCAATTACAATGGCGCAACCGTCAGCGTCGATGTTGAGCACAACCTCATAGCATCAATCCCTTCAGCATTGGTCACACAAGGCTTTCATTCTATATTCCTCCGATATAATAAGCTATGTAATATCTCCGATTCTGCTACAATTGCTTGGCTTAACAGTTTGGATGCTTATTGGAAACAAAATCAGAATTGTCCGTAAAGGCCAAAGAATTTTTATATGAAAAGAGCGGTCATATACAATTTCCTGCCATTATGCTTGACAGCAAAACCCATAGCATGTCCGTAAATGTCAAGTTCTGTGATTCCTCAACTTGGCGCAAGAAAAGTAAATTGACCGAATAGATTTCCTCTGCCGCGCGTTAGGCAGGACTGGAGGCCGCGCTGGAGCGCGGTGCCGCCCGGACCCGGCCCTTTGGGCCATAGGGCCGTGGCGGCCCGAGACCGAAGGCCGAGACCGGAAGGACGGCCGACCCCGCGAAGCGGGGGAACGCCCAAGATTTCTTTCTTATTCTTATATGTGAATTTACTCTGGGATCTCTCCTGCTCTTTTCTTCAATTCCGCCAATAAATTCAACGCATCAAGCGGCGTCAATTGATTTAAATCCAAATCTAAGAGCTGCTGTATAATTTCCCCCTTCATAGAGTCAATCATATTGAGTTGCACGCCGACGTCGAAACGTTCCGCCTCCCGCGCGCTCTTTTTAGCTTCCCGGTGGCGCGCGAGAATGGGCTTGTGGTCGGGCGAGAACTCCATGTTCTCAAGGTTCGCCAGTATCTCCTTTGCGCGGATGATCACCGCCTTGGGCACGCCGGCGAGCCGCGCAACCTGGATGCCGTAGGAATGGTCGCAGCTCCCCTGGTCGATCTTGCGCAAAAAGATTATCTTGTCGTTCCATTCCTTCACTTTGATGTGCAGGTTCTTGATTCGCGGGAACAGCAGGGCGAGCTCGGTGAGCTCGTGGTAATGCGTAGCGAAAAACGTGCGCGGCCTTCTGCCCTGGGCCTCGTGCAGGTATTCGGCGACCGCCCAGGCGATTGAGATGCCGTCGAACGTTGATGTCCCGCGGCCCACCTCGTCGAGCAGCACGAGGCTTTTGTCGGTCGCGTTGTTGAGGATGTTGGCCACCTCGATCATTTCCACCAGGAAGGTGCTCTGCCCGCGCGCGAGCCGGTCCGATGCTCCCACCCGCGTGTAGAATTTGTCGACAACGCCGATCTGCGCCGAGGCCGCCGGCACAAAAGACCCCATCTGCGCCATGAGCGCGATGAGCGCGTTCTGCCGCAGGTAGGTAGATTTTCCCGCCATGTTGGGGCCGGTGATGAGCAATATCTGCGAGTCCAGCGCGCGGCAGTCGGTGTCGTTGGGCACAAACTGGTCGCCCGCGGCCAGCATGCGCTCCACCACCGGGTGCCGGCCTTCCCGTATGGCAAGATCGGCCGATTCTGCGAGCACGGGCCGGCAGTAGCCGTATTCCGTTGCTGCCTTTGCAAGCGACAGGTACACGTCGAGCAGGGCGATTGCGCGTGCCGCCTTTTGAATCGCGGCGCATTGCGCCGCGATTGTCGAGCGCAGGGCCACAAAGAGATCGTATTCCAGGGCCGCGCATTTTTCGTCGGCGCCGAGGATCTTGGCCTCCATGTCCTTGAGCTCGGGCGTGATGAACCGTTCCCCGTTGACAAGCGTCTGCTTGCGGATGTAGTTCTCCGGCACCGAGCCGAGGTTCGCTTTCGACACCTCGATGTAATAGCCGAACACGCGGTTGTATCCCACGCGCAGCGATGAGATGCCGGTGCGGCTGCGCTCGGATTCCTGGAGCGAGGCGATCCACTTCTTCCCGTTCACCGTTGCGCTTCTCACTTCGTCAAGCTCGGCCGAAACGCCGGTCTTGATGAGCCCACCTTCCCTTATCGACAGCGGCGGGCTCTCCACGATGGTTGTGAGAACGGATTCCACAAGGGGGTCGAATCCTTCCAGGGACGTCCCGGCCTCGACCAGCGACAAGCTCGGCGCGGCGGAAAGGAGCTTGACTATCCGGGGAAACACAGCCAGCGACTTTGCGAGCGCGGCCGCATCGCGGGCGTTGGCGCGCTCGTACGCGACCCTGCCGATCAGGCGCTCGATGTCGGCGATCTGCCGGAGGAACAGTTCCGCCTCGCCCTTGACAAACACGTCGGCCTTGAGCCAGGCCACGCAGTCGAGTCGCTCGCTGATCGCGCCGATGTCCCGCAGCGGGTGGGTGATCCACGTGCGCAACAGCCGTGCGCCCATGGCGGTGCTCGTCTTGTCAAGCACCCAGAGGAGCGTGCCGTCCTCGTCATCGGCGTGCATGGGGCGGAGCAGCTCGAGGTTGCGGATAGTGGACGGGTCGAGGTCGGCAAACGACGACAGCGCGCGCGGAGAAAGCGCCACGATGTGGCGCAGGTCGTTCTTCTTCTGTTCCTTGAGATAGGCGAGAAGGCCTCCGGCCGCGCACACGGCGGCGGCCGGCGCGCCCGGCGCGGAAAACCCGAAGCCCGACAACGTGGCGACTCCGAAATGGGCGCATAAATACTTATCGGCGATATCATGTTCGAATTTCCAGGCATCGTAGCGCGACACGAGCGCCTGCGGCAAAACATTCTTTACATCCGCGCTAAGCGGGTTGTCCTCTTCGCCCGCGAGCAGGATCTCGGCGGGATCGATGCGGACAAGTTCCTCGCCGAGCATATCCTTCGGGATCTGCTCGGCCTCGAAAAGGCCTGTTGACAAATCGCAGATCGCAATCCCCAGGGCGTCACTTGCGGAAACCACGCCCACAATGAAGTTGTTACTTTTTTCCTCAATAAAGTTGTCTTCGGTCGCCGTACCCGCCGTGATGATCTCCACGATGTCGCGCTTCACCACGCCCTTTGCGTTCTTGGGGTCCTCGGTCTGCTCGCAGATGGCGATCTTGTAGCCGGCCTTTACCAGCCGGTTTGCGTACCGGTCGATGGCATGGTACGGAAATCCGGCCAGGGGCACGTCTTCGGCACCCCCGTGGTTGCGCGCGGTGAGCGTGAGCCCGAGCACTTTCGACGCGATCTTTGCATCCTCGTTGAACATCTCGTAGAAATCGCCCATCCGGTACAGCAGAACGGTGTCCGGGTTCTGCGCCTTGATGGCGTTGTACTGGCGCATGAGCGGGGTGAGCGAATCGGAAGGGGACTGGAATTCGAGGGACGTCATGACCGTTGGGGCGGCTGGGGCGCGTCCTGCGGCAAATCGCCTTGGTCAAGCGCGACCGTTTCTTCGGGAGCGCCGGGCGTTGCCGGGAGTGCCTGCCCCGAAGCATCATCCGCGGTCCGGTCCGCCGAATCCGGCGCTGCGGCCTTTTCCGTCTCCATGGACGTGAGTTCCGTTTCGGTGAGGTCGCCGAGTTTCTCCTTTGCCATGGCCTCGAATTCCTCGATCCTCGGCAGGTCGGCAATTTTGTTGATGCCGAAGTAGGCGAGAAACTCCTTGGTGGTCGCATACAGCAAGGGACGCCCGGCCTTGTCGCTGCGGCCCGAAATGGTAACGAGCCGCTTTTCGAGCAGGGTCTTCATGGCGCCGTCGGACATCACGCCGCGTATGGATTCTATTTCGGCCTTGGTGATGGGTTGCTTGTACGAGATGATCGCGAGGCATTCGAGCGACTGGATGGAGAGCTTGCGCGCGGCCTTCTCCTTGAAGAGCTGCACCACCCAGGGATAATAATACGACACGGTCCGGAACTGGTACCCGCCGCCGATCTCCACGACCTCGAACGGGTGGCGCTCTTTGGCGAGATGCTCGTTTATTTTGTCAACCATCTGCCGGATCTTGCGAGCGTCCGGAATGCCCGGCACAATGGCCTTTATCCTGTCGGTGGTGAGGATTTCGTCCGAGGCAAAGAGCAGCGCCTCGAGCACGCGAAGGGGATTGTCGGGCGAATTGTTCTCCGGTACGGCAACGCCGGCCCTGCTTTCTTCCTCCATGGCCGCGGCGTTGTCGGCCGCCTGCTCCTCGGTGATTTCAAGGACAACGGTTTCCGGGGCTGCCTGTAAAGCTTCGTCGCCTGCTGGCTGGTTCGGTTGATTCTCCGAACCATTGTTCGCGTTGTCGTTTTCTGCCATGAAGGTAATATAAATCATAACATCGATTTCTTGAATACTGGTATTTCTATGATTAAGAGAAAGAGTTGGGCGTTCCCCCTTGTAGGGACACGGCATGCCGTGTCCCTACAAGGGGTCGGTTCTCCTTCCGGTCCCCCCCTTCGGGTGCTTCCAAGGGTCGTCGGCCTTCGGCCTCGGGCCGCCAAGGCCCTATTCCTTTTGTAGAGACGCAGCGGCGCTGCGTCTCTACAAAAGGAATAGGGCCTTGGCCGCACTGCGCTCCAGCGCGGCCTCCAGTCGCCCCTAACGCGCGGCAACGGAATTCTACTTGGTCAATTACTCTTTCTCGCGCCAATCGGTGTCATAAACACGCATACGTAAACGCGTTAACGTTTCTAGGCGTATACGAGTCAACTTCTCAACTGCTCTTCTCGGGTGCCCCCACACGAGTGCTTGCTTCTTGCCACCGCCTTTACTTGGGGGCCACCCAGAAGGGGGTAGCGAAGGGCACCGCAGGCCGAAGGCCGAGGAGGCCGCAGCGAGGGGGATACCTCCCCCCATAAATAAATGCGAAATTTTTTAAACTGAAAAATCCCTCAGCGGTATCACTCCCGGCAGCTTGTCGCGCGGGCAGGCGAACAATTCCGTGGGGACCCAGCGGATGGTGAGGTTGTGAATCTTGACTGTTGCGAGCGCCTCGATGAGGTGCGAGTACCACGGCTGGTCGGTTGCGATGAGCAGGAGGTCGACGTGCTGCCGGGACAGCACGTCCTTTATATTCTCGATGTGGCCGAGCACCGGGTATCCCAAGAATTCGCCCGGGGAGCCGTTTGAGGACGGCCACAGGATCCCCTGGATGTTCGCCGAGGGGTCGTTTTCGACATTTCGTATGAGCGTGGTGGCGACCTCGTCGGAACCGAGGATCACCACGCTGCCGGTGCTGAACGCCACGCGCCTGAACCGGGTGAGGAGGCGCGGCAGCGCTTCGCGCCATGCCACGAGGGTGAAGGTGATGAAGACGGTCGACACCCCGAACGCGATGCGCGACAGCGCCATGGATCTCACGAAGAACACGGCCGCCACGAAAATCACCGAGGCCGTCATGCCCGACACGATCGCGTTCACCGCCGAGTAACGTTCTTTCGAATACACGCCCCGGTATGCAAAAATGCTCACGAAACTGAGCGACAAAAGGATGTGCATGAGCAGCAGCATTCCCACGCTCCCGCCGGCGTACGGACTGACCATTGACAAAAAGGAGAACCAGAGCGTTATGCCGCTCCACAGCAGGGCGTTGATGACAAACACGTCGATGTAGAACGCGGTGGAGGTTTTGAGGATGCTGCCCACGAAATTGGCGCCGGCCTGGATCAGGATGCCCACCACAATGAGCCATCCCGGGAAAAACGATGCGCGGGTGTGCTTGTACTTCCGCGAAAAGACGATCATCGCCTCGTAGAACGCCCTGCGCGATTTCCACATCCGTTTCGCGGCGCTCCTGCCCTTGAAGTGGATGATCGTGGTCGCCGGATTGTACCACACCGAATATCCCTTGTCCCTGATGCGGCAGCACAGGTCGAGGTCTTCTCCGTACATGAAGAACGTCTCGTCGAAACCGCCGATATCGTGGAAAAGCCTTGACAAAACAAACATGAACGACCCCGACACCGCGTCCACTTCGGAAAGTGCGCCGGGGTCGAGGTAGGTGAGGTTGTATCTGCCGAAGCGGCGGCTCTTGGGGAAGAGCCTGCTCAGCCCCGCGAGCCGGTAAAAGGCCACCAGCGGCGAGGGAAAACTCCGCCGGCACCCTGCCTGCAGCGTTCCATCGGCATTGAGGATCTTGGGCCCCATGACACCGGCGCCCGGATGAGACGCAAAGAAATCCACGCATGTCTGCAGGGTATTTTTCGAAACGAGCGTGTCCGGGTTGATAAAAAGGAGGAATTCGCCGCGGCCGCTTTTGGCGCCGACGTTGCATGCCTTCCCGAATCCGATGTTGTTCTTGAGCCCCACCCAGGTCACTTCGGGGAACTCCGCCGTAATGAGGCTCCGGGAATCGTCGTGGGACGCGTTGTCCACCACGATCACCTCGGAGCGGTTGTACAGGTCTGCTTCACGGAGCGAGAGCAGGGTGCGCTTGAGGTAGTCGGCCACCTTGAAATTGACAATCACGATTGAAATGAGGGCGTTGGGGGCGGCCACCGGTTACATCCTGTTGAAGGCCGACAGCAGGCGGAGCTTCCAGATAAGAACGAGTGCCTCGCGGACGATCTTGGTGGACATCTTGGACGCGCCGCGTTTCCGGTCGGTAAACACAATGGGGATTTCGGCGATCCTGAATTTGTTCCTCCACACGAGGTAATTCACCTCCACCTGGAACGAATAGCCCGACGAGTCGATTTTGTCAAGCCGTATGGTTTCGAGCACCTTCCGGCGGAAGCACTTGAAGCCGGCGGTGCAGTCGAGCACCGGCACGCCCGTCACGATCCGCGCAAAAAGGTTCCCGAAATAGCTGAGGAGCAGCCTGCTCATGGGCCAGTTCACCACGTTGACGCCCCGAATGTAGCGGGAGCCGATGACGAGATCGTTGTCGCGGATCGCGGTCAGGAAATCGGGAAGGTACTTGGGGTCGTGCGAAAAATCGGCGTCCATCTCGAAAATGAATTCGTAGGAGCGTTCGAGCGCCCAGGCAAATCCGGCGACATAGGCCTTTCCCAGGCCCTCCTTGGCGGGCCTGTCAAGCACGAACAGCCCCGGGTGCTTGGCCGCAAGCTCCTTGACATAAGGAGACGTTCCGTCGGGTGAATTGTCGTCCACCACGAGGATGTGAACATCGGGAAGCAGGGACCGTATCTCGGGAATAATAAGCCCGATGTTCTCGCGCTCATTGTACGTGGGGATGATGACAAGCACGTTTTCGTACGACATAGTGTCCTTGCGCCGGAGGGATGCGGTTGCCCGTCCTGTCAAAATAACACACGAAGGCGCCGCGGGCAAGCAGGGCTTTGTTGCCGCGACTGATTGTAATCAGGTAGATTTGAGTTCAGTTCCCGCCTTTTTTCGGCACGAAAGAACGGTATGCCCTCAAGAATCCTTCTCATCAGCGTAAATCGCTGCACCACGCCGTACCCCGTTTTCCCCTTGGGGCTCGCGCATGTCGCGGCATCCCTCAGAGACGCGGGACACACGGTCGCAATCGCGGACTGCGCCGAGAACCCCGGCGGGGTGGAGGAGAAAATCCGGACGTTCTTTCCGGACTACGCGGGACTTTCCCTCCGCAACATCGACGATATCCGGCTGCAGGATCCTCATTTCTACGCGGGCGATCTTCCGGTTCTGGCGAAGAAAATCCGCCTGCTCACCAAGGCGCCCCTCATTGTCGGCGGGAGCGGCTTTTCGCTGTTTCCGGAACGCCTTCTAGCGGATTCCGGCGCCGATTTCGGCATCAGGGGCGAAGCCGAGGAGGCCGTGACGCGGCTTGTCGACGCGCTCGAAAACGGCAGCGACGCTCGGTCGATTCCCGGTCTCGTATACCGCGACAATGGCGCAATTGTCAATAACCCCACCGAGCGGTGCGCGGATGCGAGCATTGTACCGCCGCTGCTTCCCCCGTCCGTAACCCAGTTTTACCTGCGCGAAAGTTCCATGCTCAACGTGCAGACCCAGCGCGGCTGCGCCTTTACCTGCTGCTACTGCACCTACCCGCTCATCGAGGGAACCGCGGTGCGGTACAAGGCCCCGGCAAAGGTCGCCGACGAGCTCGAACAGATCATGGCGGCCGGCGCGCGGTATTTTTTCGTCGTGGATTCGGTGTTCAATTCCTCGGCCGCGCACGTTGCCGGCGTATGCGAGGAAATGATCCGGCGCAAGGTGAACCTTCCCTGGGGCTGCTACCTTCGGCCTCAGGGGCTCACTCGCGAGCTTATGGACCTCATGGCTCGGGCGGGACTGTCCCACATCGAATTCGGGTCCGACAGCTTTTCGGACAGCGTGCTTGCCGAATACGGAAAAAACTTCACGTTCGAAGACGTGTACGAATCGAGCGAGCTTGCGCGCGCAGCAGGCGTCCACTACGCGCATTTCCTCATCACCGGAGGCCCGGGAGAAACCGAAGCCACCATGCGGGAGGGCTTCAACAACTCCAGGCGCCTCAGGAAAACCGTGCATTTTCCGTTCGTGGGCATGCGCGTGTATCCCGGCACACCGCTGTTCCGGCGGGCGCTCTCCGAGGGCGTGATCACGCCTGAAACCGACCTTCTTCCCCCGTTCTTCTATGTCAGTCCCGCGCTCAGCAAGGAGAAAATCCTTGCCCTGCTCGACGGGTTCTCGGCGGAATCGAGGAACTGGATAGTCGGGGACGTGCCGGAGCAAAACGCGAGTGTAATCGGAAAGCTGCGCAGTATCGGCGTGGTGGGGCCGTTGTGGGAGTTTCTGGCGGGGTAAATGAAGAAGTTGAAAGTGAAAAGTTGAAAGTTGAGAGTGAAGAATTGAAAAGTGAAGAGTTACTAATCAATTCATTAGTATGATGACATAGATTCGATGTCACCCTGAGCTCGTCGAAGGGTCCATCGACTACGAAACGGTTCGACAGGCTCACCGTGACAGCTTCAATGTGGTTTTACTTATGAACTGCTTAGTAAGAGTGAAGAGGGAAAAGAGAACAAGTGTCATTGCGAGGAGCGAAGCGACGCGGCAATCTCCTGTTGACATTTCAAAATGATTGATTCACCAACACCGTTCCATCTCCCAGTCATCTCGTCAATACAATGGACGAAGACAGCGTTGTATTCCTGCCTGTAATCGAAATCAAATACCTGCCCGCCGGTAATCCGCTTATGGGGATATTCAGAATACCGTTGTGGGTTTGATGCTTGACCGAGTAGATTTCTTTTCCGGCAACATTAAACAACCCAACGGTTATTGTGCTATTAGTCAAGGCTGTCGGCAACAATGCGGAAAGATTGGTTTTGTTGTGGTTGATTTTGAATTCGCCGGTAAATGGTTTTGATATCTTTTGCTGCGGGTTTGGATTGATTACCTCTGTCATTTCTGAAAGCGGCCTATACCATACACCGCCACCCCAAGTCCCGGCAAAGATATTGCTGCCGCTCACGGCAAGAGAGTAGACCCCTGTGTTCGCGGGAAGGCCGGTATTGACAGCATTCCAGCTTGTTCCGTTGTTCGTGGATAGAAAGACGCCGCTATAGAAAGTTGCGGCAAAGATGTTGCTGCCGCTCACAGCAAGAGATTGGACAGCAATATTTGTATTTGTGAGGCCGGAGTTGACCGCAGCCCAGCTTGTACC
>DATFYJ010000445.1:0-3584 GCA_035315105.1 Chitinivibrionales bacterium | reverse complement strand
GAGACGGACAGCGCGGGCATTGCGGCGTTTATGGTGATCGGAGGATTTTTGACGGGAATGGTCAGCGAAAAGGTGCTGCCGGAATCCTGGCCGTAGCCGTAGCCGTGGGCAGGCGGGCTCTGATAGGTCATATCGCCATACAAGGCGTCCGCTCCGGCAACCGATGCTGTGGCCGTGGTCAAGACCGAGGACGGCGGCGGGGCGGCGCGCCACACATCCCAGACCACGAGGTTGCCCGAACCGGTGCTGTATGCCTGGAAATTCCAATCGCCCATGTAGGCGTTGTTGTAGAATTTGTTGTTCTGCAGGAAAGTCTCCTTTGTCGCGGTCACATACCCAAGATACTGTTGACCGGTGACCGTATCCGCTATCGTGCCATACGATCCAATGAGCGCATTGCGGCCACAGTTGCTGTTTCCGGCGCCGCCGATGTTGCTCTTGGTTATCTCGAAGACATTGTCATGAATATGGACATTGCGCACATACCAGCGGCGCTGGGCATTGTTCAGGTCGACAAGCGGGCAGTATCCGGTGCTCGTATTGGCGACAGAACCGCAGAACCGGTCGGGCGCTTCGAACATCACCACGCCGTTCCAGTTGTCTTTGAAATAGTTCCCCCTGATCTCCGAAACAGCATAGGTTGAACCTACGGCCGTTTCGCCCGAGGAACTTGAGATGTAAATCGCGCCGTCGGGAAATGCGTCGGTGCCGCGGGCTTTTCCCTTTACAAGGCTGTTTCGCACAAAGGTATTGTCCTGAAAAAGAAAGTTATAGCTGATTTCATAGAAGATCCCCTCGGCATCGTTGTCCGAGATATAGTTCCCCTCGACAAGAAAATTCCGGTCATCGGTATCCATCCATAACCCGACGCTCAAATTGTTGTGGACATAGTTGCCGCGAAGCTCACACCCATCGGCATCCCAGAACTTGCCGCCGCCGGTGCAGCCGCAGCCGCCGGGTATCGTGTGCTCCAGATCATCGGTGTTGTTGCCGCTTACCTCATTGCTGTCGAGCCTTGTATTTTTGCCGAACACCTGAAATCCGTATTGACCGTTGTTTCTCAGACAGTTCTGGCACACCTCGCAGGTGTCGCCCAGGAACACGGCCCCTCCGTGATTGTTCTCGGCCGTGCAATACCTGATGATCCATCCGGGTCCCTGGTCGTGGTTGATGACGCCTTCGTCAACGGGACAATTGAAATTTCTGATGGTGAGATACTCGATTGTCACATTCCGCGCCTTTGTGGTAAAGGCGTACTCGTTCAACCCCTGGCCGTCGATGATTGCGCCCGGTCCTCCTATAAATGAAGACCCGTTGCCAGGCTGAATCTGGCTGTATTGTCCGGTGCCGAGGGTGTGAACGCCGGGAGCAAACCAGTAGGTGGCGCCGGCGGTTTTAAAATTGACGCTCGAATTGTCTCCCGCAGGCACCGTGATTGCTCCCGCCGGGGCCGAGGACGGACCGGCAAGAAGAGCCTGATTGTCACAAATGGTGACCGGAGGATTTGCAGGGAATGCATTGGCAACCTGCACACTCCCGGTCGACAGGATTGCAGGTATAATAAGGACCAAAGCTGCGAACGTTTTTGTGTTATGGCTTTTGCAATAAGCAAGTTTGTTGGATTGCATTCAAGCCTCCAGTATGAATGGAAAATTGTTCCTGTCTTTCTTTACGGAATTTTTATTGAAATCTTAGGTCAGCGCGGCTCGCATACGACAAGGTTTGAGGCCGCCCGACCCGCAGTTTGAACACGCATAAGATAGACGCCCGGGGTGA
The DNA here is from genome assembly GCA_035315105.1 of Chitinivibrionales bacterium. Classification (GTDB taxonomy): domain Bacteria; phylum Fibrobacterota; class Chitinivibrionia; order Chitinivibrionales; family FEN-1185; genus FEN-1185. Next base: position 1,808 of record DATFYJ010000445.1, on the reverse strand, counting down.
GGCCGTGCATGTCACGCATGACCGATTCCGTGCTGGTGCGTTGCATGAGGACCTGCCCTCTCACATTGTAAAGAACAACAAGCCCCCTGCCCGCTGCCGGCGCCGCAATCGCAACAGTTGGTCTGTTTTGACTGATGGCTGTGGCGGTCATGTTTTCAAGCAGAATGGGTCTTATTCCGATGGTGACCGTTGTTCCGCTTATGCCGTGAAGGTTACCCGCAAGGTCCCGGTACTGGACATAACCATTCGGAACAGTGAAGGTCGAGGTCGAGGCTGTATTGGTATCCCACACCGCCAACGCTTGATAGCCGCCCGGCCGGGTGAAACCGCAGGTGCCGACCGAACCCTTGGCCGTATACGGTTGGCTCATCGTACCGCCGACCATCCATTTGTATAATTCCCCATACGCAATTCCCGCGGCATTGAGGCCGCCGGATGGGGTCCACAATTGCCCCCATTGCCAACTGCCGTTATTATTGTCCCAGGAATACCAGGCATACACCGACACTCCCAACGACCACTGGAGAAGGTAGTGACGGGCCAGGAAAGCCACACAATTGTCCGTGGTGGGATTATTCGAATTACTTCCCTCGGTTCCCCAGTCTCCTTCGGTGCAAAAGATGGGTTTCGATCCCTGACCGTAAGCGTTCATTGCGCCCTTCAGCGCCGTGACGATGTTTATTATCTCTTCCGGCGGAGTAATCTGACTCGCGCCGGCCATGGAGCAGTAGCCGTGAAACGCGATAACGTCTGCATACGCGCCTCCGCCAGCGGCAAAGTAATCGCCGTAAAACTTCGTCATGTTGTAGGAGCCGCCGGTCGCATCCGGCGTCAGGACAGTGATGGTCGGATCGATTGCGTTTGCGATGGAATCGAGATGCTTGGCAAGGTTCACGAGCTGAGGGATGGTCCCGGTATAAAAACCCTCACCCGCCATGGCCTCATTCCAGACCTCCAGATATTTAATGCTCGTATGGTAACGGTTTACAAATGCAGTAACGAAGTCATCCCAGTCCTGAATGTTTGCCGGGGGAGAGGTCGGGCTGGCGGCCGCCCACGACGGGGTCTTGCCAAAGCAGTAGAGAATATCGACATTCTTTCCTGTGAGCGAATCCACCAGGTCGTCAACCGGTTTCCAGGTAAAAACTCCCTTCGTCTTCTCCAGGTCTTTCCAATTGTGGTCGCCGGTTCCATAGTGGTCCCACGTTCTGAATAAGCCGTAGGGCTTAAGGGGAAATGTGGCCATGCTATGCATGCCGAAGAAACGCGATGGAATAGTATCAGCCGAGGCATCACGAATGCACAAGGGCAAACAAAAAGCCATCAGGGCAGAAGCTGCCACTACAAAAGTAAACGCCGGAGAACCGGATTTTTGCGGCATATGAAACCTCCTCAACGTTGCGGTATTCGAGTTTTGAAACAGTATTATCTGGTAACCATCACGGCAGAATGCGCAACGCCGTTTGCATCGATGGTGCGATTAATGACGACAGGGTCCTTCACCGCACCTGCCGCGCCGTTGTTAAGCTCCAGACGCTTACCGGAGAGTGAATAATATTCGTTTTTGACAACCGGTGATTTTGCAGCAACGGAAAAACCCGGTTTTTTTATCTCCCTGACCTGGCTGCCGGTTGCAGTGGTAATTGAAAAGTCGGTAAATTCGAACGTAGCGTTTGTACCGTTCGTTGAACAGATCTCAACACCGAAGTCGATCTGACCCACCGTGGAGTTGGCAGGGAGCCAGCCCTTGGATATTGTCCAGTTGAAGATCGCAAGGATATCAACAGTACCCGAAGTGAAAACAGCGG
>DATFYJ010000444.1:0-2830 GCA_035315105.1 Chitinivibrionales bacterium | reverse complement strand
TAGCCATGCGGTCCTTGCTCCCAACCGTACTGCTTGCGGGTCTGCTGTTTCTGGCGGGCTGCACGGCCCTTTACGCCCCGGCCTCGATGGGGACGCCCCAGAACCCTCCGTTCCCGGCAACCCCGAGCATCCTGCCGCTTGCAACCGGAAACTCGTGGACATACTCGTTTACGGCATACGACTCGCTGGGCAACACAATCGTTCCAAGCAGGGTTGACCTGGCGCTCGCGCTTCCCGGCGGATACGGGCTGGTCGGCGACACTCAGCTTGTGACGCTCACCTGGCAAAATTACGGCGACACCTTCGCGGCATACGTTTACAAGTACGAATGGGACAACCGCGACAGCGGCGCGCTCGTGGTGCACCGGGGAGCCTATTCGCTCGATAAGCGCGGATTGTATGTAATCGGGTGGTACCGCGACAACGAACCGCACCTGTTTTCGTCCGAAAAGCTATGGCTCGCCTACCCGGCCGACAGCGGCAAAACGTGGCAGTTCAACCCGGACAGTGCAGACGACTCGGCCTCGGTTGTAACGATGGAAATCCTGTCCACGCACGCAGCCTTCTTCGCCGCCGACCCGCAGACAATGACCGCGGGAAGCTTTGTGGAGTGCTATCTTTACAAAGAGACAGGAGCGGATTACCAGAGCTATTACTACTACAATCACGACATAGGGTGCGTTGGCTACCTCAACTATTCCGGCGGAAAACTGCGGGAATCCTATGTTCTGAAGCAGTTCAAAGAGTGATGCCGGAAAGCAATATTTCCAGGGAGGCGACCCATGAAGGCCCTTTCGCTGTTTCCCTTAATGTTGTTTGTGCTCCTGGGCTGCGACCTATCGCCCAAAGGCTATGTCTGCCCCGACTGTACGTCCGCCGCGCTCAAAATCAGGTTGCAGGACGCGTCAAGCGGCCAGGCAATAGTCCATGCAAGGATAAAAGTCACGGACAACAAGGGGGACACCCTTGTCGCCTGCGACACCTGCGCTCAGCCCTATCCATTCTGGCTGGACGCAGATTCCACCTACGGCTTTTCCGGCGGCCCGGCAACATACCAGGCAACCATATCTCACCCCGCCTACGACTCGGCAATAATTACCGGCATCACGGTGACCCAATATCCACAGTATACCTGCGAATACGCGAACACCAAGTACCTCGTGGTGGCGCTTGACAGGCGCGCCATGGCCAAGCGCAGCGCCGCCGCGGGCTACACCATTGTGAGCGAGTACGAAAAGGCCGGATGCATGTGAGGGCGGGTGATGATTCTGCCCGGGGCTGCACGAACGGAATAGCCGCCAAATTGTCATTTCTTTACTTCACGGAATCGAGAATTGCCCGGCCGGCATCCGGCGGGAGCGGGAGCGAGGTGTACGGCGCGTGCACTCTCACACCAGGGTCGGCTCCCCTATAAACACCGTCTCCACCCCGAATTCCTTTTCAAGCTCCTTTCCCAGTGCCTTCACTCCGAGCGTTTCTGAGTGATAGTGGCCGAGGTACAGCACATTGAGCCGCGATTCCAGCGCGGTGTGGTGGTTCCAGTGCGAAGGCTCGCCCGTGATAAAACAATCTATCCCCTTGTCAATTGCTTCCGGAATGGCGTCGCTCCCGCCGCCCGAAACAATAGCGACGGTCCTGCATTTCTTCTTGCCGAACGGCAGCGTGAAGAACGTTCCGCCAGCGGCCCTTCGACACGCGCAGCCTATTTCTTCGAGCGCGGCCGGTGACGGTAGAATTCCCTGACATCCGATGTATTGCCCTTTGTATTCGCCGAACGGCTTGACCGAAGAGAGTCTGAGCGCCTTTGCGAGCATCGCGTTGTTGCCGACATCGGGATGCATGTCGAGCGGCAGGTGCGCGGCGTAAAGATTGAGCCCATGTTCCAGAAGAAAGCACACCTGCTCCCGCACCGCGCCCCTGATGCTGGTGATGCCGTTCCAGATGATGCCGTGGTGCACGACAAGCATCTGGCACCTTTTCTCGGCGGCCTTTTTATACACCGCCATGCACGCGTCAACCGCCAAGCCGACGCGTTCAACGTTCTTGACGCCCTCAACCTGCAGCCCGTTGCAGGAGGAGTCTTTGGTTTTGTCAATCTGAAGGAAGGCGTTCAGGTATTTGACGATTTTGTCCCGGGAAATTGACATGATTTTTCTCCTCCATCGTTTTTCTCGGAAATATTGACAATATCAATTTGGCGCATGATTTCTCCAAACAACCGCCGCTTATGGGTGCCCCCGCAACAATGTCCCGCGCTTGTAACTGCATTTCCAAGGGGGCCACCCGAGAGGGGGTAGCGCAAGACCGGCGCGGAATGAGCTGATCTTTGGAATTATGAGCGCCGGGCTGGAGCGAGGGGGATGCCTCCCCCGCTTAGAAAGGTATTAATATCCTTATTGAAAGTTAAGCAAATAAGCCTCGATAAACATATCGATATCCCCATCCAGCACGCCCTGCGCGTTCGAGGTCTCCACATCGGTGCGGTGGTCCTTTACCAGGTTGTACGGGTGCAACACGTAGGAGCGAATCTGGCTGCCCCATTCGATTTTTTTCTTCACCGCAAGTTTGTCGGTGCGTTTCTTCTCGTCCTGTTCCTTGTAAAACTGTCTCACGCGCGACTTGAGGACCTTCATGGCAACGTCCCTGTTCTTGAGCTGCGAGCGCTCGTTCTGGCATGCGACCACGATGTTGGTGGGTATGTGTGTCATGCGCACGGCGGAGTCGGTCTTGTTCACATGCTGGCCTCCGGCGCCGCTGGACCGGTAGGTGTCGATACGGATGTCCTTTTCGTCAAGCTCGAAGTCGTCGGCGTTTTCGATGATAGGATACG